>RZZR01000006.1 GCA_009929795.1 Deltaproteobacteria bacterium
TTGCTCCAATGGGCAAGCGTCGCAGGAGTGTAGCCGAGAAAATCGGGTAAACCGCCTGGCTCAACAGTTGCTTGAAATGTGGCATTGGGCTAGGAGGCTCCAATTATGAAAGACATTCATCGCATCCTCCTTGTGACCAAGGCCGACAACCTCCAGGCCGCGGAACTCGGTGGTCAGATCATGGATTGGCTCGTACAACGGGGTCTTCAGGTCAGACAGGTGGAAAATCGATTGGCCACGTCGATCATGATGACCGACAGCGAAAATCCGGACTTGATCATGGTCGTCGGCGGGGATGGAACCATGCTCGGGGTCATCAGGCGCATCCATGGTCTTGGCATCCCAGTTCTGGGCGTCAACGCCGGCCATGTCGGCTTTCTGGCCGAGTCCTGCTCCGAAGGGTGGGAGTCGAAACTGGGCCTTCTTCTGGACGGACGTTTTACCGTTTGGGATAGACCCGTGCTCAAATACGAAGTCATCAAAAACGGACGCAGTGTACAAACCGGCCCGGCGGTCAACGATATCGTCGTTGGTCGAGGCTCCCTGGCCCGACTCATCAGACTCGACATATCCTACGGTGGCGAACCTGTGACCGGATTGCGGGCTGACGGGCTGATCACTGCCACGCCCACCGGCTCATCCGGATACGGCATTTCCTGCGGCGGCCCACTGGTCCACCCGTCCATGGCCGCTTACGTGCTCATTCCCATCTGTCCGTTCATGGGTGGTTTTCCACCCATGATCCTACCCATGGACAAGACTGTCGTCATTCGCCTGGCCGAACGCCAAAGCGGAGTCTACCTGACCCTCGACGGTCAGGAATGCCTGGGACTGGACTTTGGCGACGAGGTTCGGATCAGCCGCGACCCCGTCCCGGCGCGGTTTCTGGAATTGTCTTCAGATGCTTATTTTTCGAGGCTCAGGGACAAGGGGTTTGTCCGATCCGACTGAACCGATGTCCTGACGCTGAAAGAGGCCGCATGAAAGGTGAATACGGGTCTCGAATTCGCTATCGGGTCAAGCTTGCCAGGAGCTCCTGGGCGCCCTTGTGCCCCGGCGAGACCCGCAGGCAGGATTGAAGGAAAATCCTGGCCCTATCCGCCTGGGCCGTCTTGACGTAGATTGATGCCATGTTGAAAGCCGCGGTCGGGTTATCGATCAGGTCAGGGGAGTGCTCCTCGGCCAGCTGGGCGTGCTTGGAGGCCTTGCGGAACTCCCGGCCCTGGGCGAAGGCCATGGCCAGGTTGTAATGGATTCCGCCGTCATTCCGGACGATTTTCAGAGCCTTCTCGTAGATCTGTACCGCCTTCTGCCAATCTCCCCGCTGCCTGTAGGCCAATCCAAGTTCGTTGAACATCCACAGGTCGTCCATGGAAGACCTCTCGTCCTTGAGATCCAGGGCCTCGCGCATGTAGTCAAGAGACATATCCGGATCAGCCTCGCTGATCTTGCGGCCGATCTCCATGAGGGTCGCGGCCAGCATGTCCTTGGCCTCCTCCTTGACAATCTGGAGAGCCCTGCCGAAATAGTCCCGGGCCTTCTCCCTATCACCTTCAAAGCTGTACAGACGGCCAATGTCGATTTTTCTTTGATGATTCATGGGCGAGAGCTGGTCCAGCCGAAGCAGGGCCTTGACGAGCTTGTCACGATCTTCGACGGACTCGTAGAGGGAGACGAGTTTCTGCAAGGGCTTGATATAAAGCTTGGAAAAATTGGCAGCTTGGAGGTAGCAGACCTCGGCCTGCGACACGTCTCCTTCGAGCCGGGCGATATCTCCCTTGAGGATCATGGCGATGGAACTGTCCGGCTTCTTCTCCAGAAGAACGCCGATTTCACCTTTGGCCGTCTCGTAGGCCCCCTCTTCGATGAGTGCTTGGATACTGTCCACCCTCCGCTCGAATTCGGTATTGGGCCTGATTGTCAAGGCGATTTTCTGGATCAGGGAATTGATGGAAACCGGCTTGACGATGACCGAGTCCACCCCGAGTTCGCCCATGAACACAATGCCGGCCTTGGACGTCTCGGCGGTCAAGACGATGATCCGCAGCCTGTCTCCGAAATGCTCCTTCAGGGCCTTGAGATCGTGGATGTTGCTTCGACCTTCTGATCTGGCCTCGATGAACAGGATGAGCCGAGAGTGCTTGATGAACCCGGTCTTGAGCTTTTTTGCCAAGTCCCCGATGCCCAAGGTGCTCTGGATCATGTCGTAGTTGAGGCCCAGAAACCGCATGGCCCCGCGGAGGGTCTTGCCGAAAATGGGGTCCTGGGTGGTCAGAACGAATCCCCCTCCCTGATTGGTCAGATAATCGATGATGATGCCATCGTAGGCCGATCGTTGGCCATACTTCATGATCTTCATCGGCCGCCCCCACCCTGGGCACCCTCGAAACGGCCCAGAAAATCGGAAACTCCCGACAAAACCTTTTGCAACGGCGGCCCGGTCAGGGACAGACACTCGAGGTCCTGTCCTCGATCGACCAGAAAGTGGAGACTGTGAATCAGGGCCGCAGACTCGTGTGGTTCCAAGGTGGCCGTAGGTCTGGCGCCGAATCGGCGAATGCACTCGAAGAATTCGGCCCAGGGGATAGTTCCGCACCCCATACCGAGATGCTCGTCTCGGTGGCCGTGATTGTCGTGCAAATGGACATGGGCCAACCTCGGGGCGATCTTTTCGATCCAGGCATTCAGGTCCTTGCGCTCCCAGCCCTGTCCGAAAGCGTACCAATGCCCAAGGTCCAGACACAGGCCGACGCGCTTTTCGGGCAATTCGGCCAAAACCCGGAGCAAGGGCTCAGGGCTGGTCTCCCATACGTTCTCCAGCACAAGCAGGCCGGAATCGGGCATGGAGTCCAGACAGTGTTCCCAGGTCCGAACCGACTCCCGAACCCAGTCCTCGAGATAAAATTCATATAGGGGGGGACGAAAAGCCCCGTGGGCTACGAGTCGCTTGGGTGCGTACACGTCAGCCAGATCCAGGGCTCTGGAAAGTCGTTCCCGGGTGGCCTTGACGATCAGGCTATCCAGCCCCCCGGGTTGCAGATCGAAAAAGGGCAAATGAATGGAACAAGACAGTCCGGATTCGGAAAGGGTTCGGGCCAGATTCCGATGCCAATCGAGGCCCAGATGGTCGCAGGCCCAGGCGTCCAGTCCCAGTTCCGGGTTGATCCGACATTCCAGAAACAGTTCCAAATAATGAGGATGGCGGACGACATGGCTGAGGGGGAGGTTAACGAACGGCACGACCGTCTCCCCCCTCGGCCCTAAGGTCGATGGTGGCCAATTGCAGGAGGTCCGTGTGCCCGTAGACGTTGAGGATGTGGGCTCCGGGAGGGAGGTCGAAATCTTGCGAAAACCGAAGCGGCAAATCGTTGACCATGACCACGACCTGATCCCGCCCTCCCTGGGTCCAGACGTCGTCTAAAGTGTATCGGCCAGCCGGTACGACCTGCTGGTCAGCTTGGGGGCGGAGAAAAAATGAATTTTCTCCGCTGGTAATGCGCACGGCCTCCACGGTTCTGGGGCTGACTTGGACGATGATTTTGGCCGACTCTTGATTAGGGGTTTCCCGCTGGACGGGAAAGGACCAGGACGATCCAAAAACGTCGAGATACCGCTGAATGAAGTCTCCACGGTTCAGGACGATGACGGCCCCTAGATCCTGCCCGTCGTTGGGACCCGGAGAGGTGACGATTCCCTTGGCGTTGAGGATCTCGTCGATCTCGCTCCCCCACAGCCCCTCGATGATCAAGGTGTCGCCCTCGCAGGCCTTGATGATCGTTCCGCTTTCGGCGATCCGAAAATTGCCGTTGAGCGTGTATGCCCACAGCGGCAGCTCCGGCACAGAGTTTTCGGCCCGCGGAAGCTAGCTTACTGGAATCCGGGCCACCCGGACTCCGTCCTGAATAACGTCCAGATATTGGAACGGGCGTAGGACCCGTCTAGGCTGGGAGACCATGTTCTGTCCAGGACGATCCGAGGCGAAGACCCCCACGGCCTTCTGGTCTTCCGCTTCGGGAGCCGGTTGAGGATTGAGCATCTCGCCGAGTCGAAGCGTAACCCCTGAGTCCTGGCCGTCGCCACAGTTCAAATCCACCGGAACGGGATTCCCGAACCAATCCCGAATCCTGTCCAATTCGGTTTGCTCCAGATACACCTCAAGGCCCATGGACCGCAAAAAGGCCAAGGTCAGACGAACCTGGGCTCGGACCTTCCACTCCAGATCGACGATGTCCTTGCTGACCTCCACGGCCATAGCCGGTATTCCTCGCTGATTCACGGCATAAAAACTCAAGGACTTGCGCTGCTCCGGGTGGACCGAACCTGGATCGCTCGTTCGGGTATTCATCAAAGTGAACCGATAGTTCCGGGGCAGACTTTGATTAAAATCCGTCAAAACCGACTCCACCAGACCGGCAAGATCGAATCCGTCGCAGCACACGGCTTGGTCGATGATCACCGATTGGCCGAATCGTTTCGGGCCTCGCAGCGCATTCTGATATACTTGGCTGTAGAATCCGCTCCCCTCGTGGAGATGGATGAATGCGTCGGCCCTGGAGATCAAAAGACGGATGCATCGGGCCAGACGATCCTCGTAGAACTGGTTGTAGTCCTGATCGAACCTTCGGTTGAGATCGACGTTGATCTGCCTGGACCGAGCCATGATGGATGGGATGTTGGCCCTGGGGACGACGATGAGCTTGCCGTTCTCGAGCCGGGCCCGGGTCAGTATTTGGGCGCTGATGAACCCGGCCACCTCGTCCCCCTGGATCCCGCCTTGGACCATGACCGTTGGACCAGGGGCAATTCCCTCCAGAAAATGGACATTCAGGGGGTATTGGGTGTTGGCGAAAAAGGTGAAGTCCTGACCCCAAACCGGAGACCAGGTTACCAGGACCAGAATCGCCAGACTAGCGCAGAATGCGTTCGACGGGAATGGTCTCACGGAAGAATACGGTTCCGCTGTCCCTGTCGCTCAGGGTCAGCCGGATGGCAAAGAGGTTCTGTTCCGGAATTTCGCCAGGGAGCTCGATGTTGAACTTGGTGTTCTTGAACTTCTGAATCTCGAACAACTTGTCCTTCAAGGTCTCCGACACGTCCGTCTCCTGGCCATGGATGTCGATCAGACTCAGGGAAACCAATCCCCTGAGGGTATCCGTGGCCGTCAGGTTGTTGATGTCGAAGCTTAACTGGAGGCGTCCACCCTGAAGCCTGGTCTGGATGTTGGCCAGGCCAAGCTGGCCAGTGTCTGTCATAGAAAAGACGTCCCGCAAATCAAGTCGCGGTGGCGTTGAGGGCTCGGTCGATTGCTCGGCCTTGGACACGGCGTGGATCGTGGCCAACGAATCGCTCTCGGCCTCAGACTCAATGATCAGCTTCATATTCCTGAAACGTTGCAATTCAGTTTCCGTATGGGCCAGAAGACGCTTGTTCTCGACGTCCTCGGCCTTGAGGCGTACGTTTTCCTCCCACAGGGTGTAGCTCGCGTACAATCCGGCGGAGCCGGTCCCGACAAGGACGATCAGAAAATAGAGGAAAAACCTGAGCCAAGCCGGGTTCAGTCGATATCTCCGGACCGGGCTGTCGTCCCGCATGAACAGGATGTTGTACTTAATATCAGCCATCGTCGATCTGCTCCCAATCTTCCTGGACAATTGTCCAATCCGTTCCTTCGGCGGCGGGCCTCAAAACGAGGGTCTTCAGCCCCTGGTCCCGGTATCCTGAACGAGATCGATAGGTCTGCTTGAACCGAACGACCCGATCCTGACCGGACTCGAACACCCTAAGCTCACTGATGGCCACTTCCATCGGACGATCGCCGGCAGCCCAAAGCTTCCGCCAATGATCCTCCAGGGCCTTCTTGCCCCTGACCTTTCCCCGGACGATGCGGTCGTGATACCGGCTCAGGTAGGCATCAAGACGTCCATCCTCCCAGGCCATTCGCCATTCCTCGATCCAAGGATGGACATCCTTGGCCTCCAGAATCCGAGGCTCCTCCAGCCTGATGTTCACATCGGCCTGGATGAACTCGGAACCGACGATGAGCCAGTCTCCTGAAAGCCCTTTTTCCCAGTACAATCGCTTCACGCCCTCTGAAACAAATGACGCGGCCTCGTATCTCTGAAGAAAAAAGGTGACCATGTAGTCCGGCCCGGGCAGGCAGGACACGTCTTGAATCGTGACCCGAATCCATGGGTAGCGGGCGAACAGAGACCGTTTTCGCCTCTCGTAATGGGCCCATGTGGCGCCCTGGGTTTGAGCAAACTTGGCCTGATCGTAGAATTGAAAATAGCGGTCCGCTTTCGAGGCCCAGGCTTCGGCCCACGCCTGGGTTCTCTCCACCAGGACCTGGCATTCCTGGGCGCTCGAAGCGCCGTTAAGATCCACGGAATAGGCAATGATGGCCGGGGTCAACCCGAGGGACACCACAGGGTCGAGGATGCGAAGGTCCTGGTCGTTCAAGGCCACGCAGCCCCTGGTCTCCATGGGCTCGATGGGCTGTCCCCGGCCATGGATCCAGATTCCGTGTCCGGTCTTGCCCCTCAGCCTGTCGATGGGATTGGGGAAATTGAGGGTGAAGGCCATGGATCCGTACAGATTGTAGTCCAGGCCCCGTTTAAGAGTTCCGGTCAGGAAATAGACACCTTCAGGGGTCTTCAGGTCACCCTCGAAAAATTTGTCTCCGGGATTCTGGCCTGTGGCGCAGTCCAGACTCATGGCCACCGGAACCTTGGTCGATGGATTAAACTCCAGGAGATGAAACTTCTGACGACTCTTGTCCACGGCCACGAGCATCTTGGGAGGTGTACAAGAATTTGAAGGCAGACCAACCTTCCAGCCCTCGGCTTGGCAGATGCCGACCGAGAGACAAAGAGAGAAGCACAAAAAATAGAGAACCCTAAACGCTTTCATTCCATTCAAAGACCAGTTGCCCAAGAGGGCCGGTTATGACCATATGCAGGGTATCTTCGGTCTGGACCGGAAATCGAACCCATAAAAACTTCTGCCATTGGGTGTAGTGAGGGATGAACCGCCGCAACTGCTGGGTATTCCAAGATGCGTCCCGAATTTCCAACGGGAAAATTTTCCGGCCCTGACCATCGAGCAGAAAAACCTTCCAGAGATCTCCGGCATATTCGATCTTCCTGTTTTCGGGAAATGACGACGACGTGGCGATCAGGATGTCGATCCCGGACTCGGCGGCTCGGCGCTGTTCGTCCAACAGATCGGCCTGCTCCCGGGACGTGAGCCGATACATTGCCGCCCTTCTCTGCACATAGGCCTCTCTCCAGGGCCACGAAGTCAGGGTGGCCCGGACTTTCAATTCCGTGTCCAGCCCCGAGTAGATGGCGTCCGTCCTGGTCCACTCTTCGGTGACCTGAAAGTAATCGTCATGAACCTCGGGCCACAGAGTCCTCTCCACTTCGTGCCAAGTGCAGGCCGACGAGAACAGGACCAGCAGTACCATAGCCGAAAGTGTTCTCGAGAAGTTCCTCTCAGCGGCCTCTGGCAAGCAATTCCCGCCGCGTGAAGATGGACCTGAGTTCATAGCCATGCTCCTTGAGTCTCGCGTCGCCGCCCTGTTCCCGATCAAGCACGCAGAGGATCCCGACGATGGATAGCCCGGCGTCCTCCACCCTTTGGCAGGCCGTCAGCAGGGTGCCTCCGGTAGTGACAACATCCTCCAGCAGACAGACCTTCATGCCCTGGCCGAAGTTGGCCATGCCCTCCAGAAACTGATTCGTGCCGTGACCCTTCGATTGTTTGCGAACGATGAACCCCGGCAGAGGGGTGTTGCGGATGTGGGACAGAAGCGTAACGGCCGAAACCAGAGGATCGGCCCCCAGGGTCATGCCGCCGACCCCTTCCAGGCCAGGGAATCCGAGGGCAAGATCGAGCAGAATGCTGCCAATCAAAAAACTGCCTTCAGGATGGAGGGCCGTCTGCTTGCAGTCGAAGTAGTAATCGCTTTTCTGTCCCGAGGTCAGGATGAATTCACCCTCGATGTAGGACTTCTCAAGAAGAATTCCGGCCAGTCTGGTCTTCATGTCCTCGAGGTCAGGCATCATCCCTCCTCGCGGGCGGAAAGACCCGCTCGAAAATATGGTTCTCGAATCGCAAATAGTAGGACGGATCGAAAAGATCGTCGAACTCTTCGTCGCGAATGATGGTGGCGAGGTCTTGATCCTGGCGGACAAGCTCCGGGAACGAAACCCTCCTGCTCCAGCTCTCCATGGCCGTCTTCTGGACCATGACGTAAGCCTTCTGGCGCTCCAGACCGTGATCGATGAGGGCATTGAGAACCCGCTGCGAAAAATGCAGCCCGTAGGAGGCCTCGAGATTCCGGTCCATGTTTTCGGGGATGATCCGCAGATTGGACAAAAGCCCGCCCAGCCTGTGGAGCATATAGTCGGCCAGAATGGTCGAGTCGGGCATGACAATCCGCTCGGCCGAGGAATGGCTGATGTCCCTCTCGTGCCAGAGAGCCATGTTCTCCATAGTCGCCAGGGCATTGGAACGGACCACCCTTGCCAGGCCGCAGAGATTCTCGGCCGAGATTGGATTTTTCTTGTGGGGCATGGCCGAGGATCCTTTTTGGCCGGCCCGAAATCCTTCCTCGACTTCGAGGACCTCGGTCCTCTGCAAATGCCTGAGCTCCACGGCCAATCGCTCTACAGCCCCGGCCAGAAGGGCCAGGGACGTGAAATAGTGGGCATGACGATCACGCTGAATGATCTGGGTGGAAACGGGATCGACCTCAAGCCCCAGGATCCGGCAGGCATCGGCCTCGACTTCCGGCAGAAGGTGGGCGTAGGTCCCCACTGCCCCGGAAATCTTTCCCACCCGGATGGATTCGACGGCCTGGGCGAAGCGTGCCTTTGCCCGTTCGAACTCCGCGTAGAAGCCGGCCAGCTTCAGGCCGAAGCTTGTAGGTTCGGCATGTATTCCATGCGTCCGGCCCATGACTAGACGCCCCCTGTGCTTGTGGGCCATGTCCTTGAGAATGCCCAAAACCATTACCAAATCGTCAAGGATTATTCGCCCGGCCCGGGTCAGGACCAGGGCGTTGGCCGTGTCCACGATGTCCGAGGAAGTGCAGCCCAGATGAATGTAGCGCGACGAGGGTCCGACCCGCTCCTCCACTGCGGTGAGGAAGGCGATGACATCGTGGCGGGTCTGCTCCTCGATCTCCAGGATGCGGTCCAAGCTGAAGTCCGCCCGTTCCAGAATAACCTGTAGATCCTGTGCAGGAATTCGGCCCAGACCGCTCCAGGCTCGACATACGGCGAGCTCGACCTCGAGCCAGGCCCTGAACCTGGCCTCCAGGGTCCAGAGATCCCGCATCTCGGGACGGGAATATCGTTCGATCATTCGCTGTCTCGCTTGTACGTTGAGTGAACCCGGCATGTTGCCTGGCCGATCGGCCGTGGGCTATCAAAAGGAGCCGGGCCCTTCGTGACCGCCGACAAGTCCGCATACCCGCTTTCCAACTCAAGGGCAAGACGAGTCGGCCCAGAAACGCAACCGCCGGGCGGGACACCGAAAACCGGCTTCCCGTCCGGACGGAAGGATCAAAAGCCGAGAATATACCCGGCTCGAAGCGACTAATATATGGATCCGGACTACGGACATCCGGTCAAGGGAAAATTCAGGCCTGTGGCGAGGCTGACGAGTCCGTCGTGGCCGAAGACTTTTCGGAAGAAGATGCTGTTTCCTGCTTTTTCTGACCGTCTCCGTTGCCGCCTGCGGCTGTCTGGGAGGAATGTTCTCCCTTACGGCAATAGTCGGTCACATACCAACCACTGCCTTTGAGCACGAAACAGGTGTTGGAGATAAGCCGTTTGGAGGTACCGCCGCACACTGGGCAGGGTACACTCTGATCTTCATATCCCTTTTGCCATTCTTCGAAAATCTGCTGGCAGTCCTGGCAACGGTATTCGTAGATGGGCATTGGTCACATCCTCGCTGATTGATGCTAAAAAACCGGCTCTACTTGGTTTTTCCGGCCGTTTCCTTGGCTTCCTTGATGCGCTGTTTGATGCGTTTCATACGCCGATGCCTCTTGCGATCCAATTCCTTTTTCCGTTCGATCTTCTTATGCTTGGCCATTGTCACTCCATGAATAATTTGAAAAAAAATGAATCTGGGCTTTAAGCCTTCAAAAAAAATGTGCCCTATGTCCCTTAGCCGAGTCGTGTCAAGTGATAATTCCGCATGCCCAACCCCAGGGACTGGGCATGGGCCAGGGCATGATCTCCATGGATGTCTGGCCGCAGGGCCTTGAACTTGTCTTCTCCTTGATGAATTCCCTGCGGCAAGCGCCCTCCCGGCAACGGCAAGGCCTCGTTGACCAAATCGAGGGAGGCCTGATCCACGGCCACCGGATCCAACCCGGCCAAAATCCCTATATCCGGACACAAAGGGGCATCGGAATATCCGGCACAATCACAGTCGGGGGTCACATTCATGACAAAATTGAGATACAAACAAGGTCTTGCAAATGAGGCCGTCACCGCTCCGGCATATTCGACCATCCGCTCGATGAAATCGGGCCCTTGACCACTCCAGTCGAGTCCCAAGGCATGGTGTCGGCAGGCCGTGACGCAGGCTCCGCACCCGACGCAAAGACTTTGATCCATCCAGACCAAGCCTCCCTCAAGCCTCAGAGCACCATGCCGACATCGAACAATGCACAGCCCGCACCCGTTGCACCGGGCCTGGTCCAGAGTCGGGCCCATCCGGCAATGCTGGTCGATCTTTCCCTTTTTAGAAGCACATCCCATGCCAAGGTTCTTGAGCGCACCCCCGAACCCGGCGATCTCGTGGCCTTTGAAATGTGATAGGCAAACCAGGGCTTCGGCCTCGACAATAGCCCCGGCCAGATGAAAGGCCTCAAAATGCCCTCCGGGTCCTGAAACCCGACACTCGAATTCTCCGCGCAGTCCGTCGGCGATGATTACCGGGGCTCCCAGTCGTAGGGCCTCGAACCCGTGAGCGGCGGCCAGAAGCAGATGGGAAACAGCTTCGGCCCGTTCTCCCGGGTACAGAGTATTCGTATCGGTCAGAAACGGACGACATCCGGCCTTGGCCAACAGGGAGACAACAGGAGCGACCAGCATTGGATTGATGAAGCTGGTGCCTCCTCTTTCTCCGAAATGGATTTTTAGAGCCAAGGAGAGGTCGGGAGCCAGATGGGCGAGAAATCCCGTGGACTTGACCAGGGCGCGAACGCGCGTTGCGAAGGGGGCCTTTCTCGAAGCCCGCAGAGGCCAAAGAAAGACTCGGGACTTGGCCTGCATGTTCAGACGGACATTATCAGAGGAACGATGACCGGATCCCGGTCGAGGACCTTCCTGAAATACCGTCGCAAGGAACCTCGGATCCGCTCCTTAATCTTCTTGGTCGAAGAGGCCGGCACGTTCTCCAGGATGTCGAGGACGATCTCCTTGGCGTCATCCAGCACATGAGAAAGCTGCTGTTCGAAGATGAAGCCCTTGGACAGAATGTTCGGCCCGAGCAGGATCTGATTCGTGCTCTGTTCGGTCAGCAGAAGGACGATGACCAAGCCCTCTCCACCCAAAATCTGCCGCTCCTTAAGAACCGTCAGTCCGACGTCCCCGACCCCCTTGCCATCGACATTGACCTTCTCGGCGTTGACCTCCGAATCAAATCGGACCCCTCCCGAGGAGTCGAACGTCAGAGGCTGACCGTTCTCGATGATCAATGCCCGTTCCGGGGCCACCCCGCACTCCCTGGCCAGTGCGGCATGTTTGAAGAGGTGTCGGTACTCTCCGTGGACTGGGATGAAGAACTTTGGACGAACACATTCAAGCATCGTCCTCAATTCCTCGCGATGGGCATGGCCCGAAGCGTGAATGGCCTGGACCTTCTTGTAGAGGACCTCGGCCCCTCGGCGGTAGAGGTCGTTGATGACTCGGGTGATGGCCTTGGTGTTTCCTGGGATGAACCTGGAGGACATGAGCACGAGATCGTTTTTCTTGATGGACAGATGCCGGTGTTCGCCTCTGGCCAGTCGGCTTAATGCCGAAAGAGGCTCTCCCTGCGATCCCGTCAAAAGCAAGACGACCTTCTCGTCCTTGTGCTCGTGCAGGTTTTCCAGGGGACACCATGTGTCGTCGGAATAGTTCACCAAACCCAATTTTTTTGCGATCTCCAGGTTCGAGGCAATGCTCCGGCCATCCACGGCCACCTTGCGACCGAACATCTCGGCCAACTCAAAGACCTCCTGCATCCGCTGGATGTGGCTCGAAAAGAGGGTGATCAGAATCCGACCCTGAGCCGCCGCGAAAATATCCTTGAGCGATTCCATGATCTCACGCTCGGTCAAGGCGTGCCCCTCGCGGTCGATGTTAGTCGAATCCGACAGCAACAGGAGCGCCCCGGGTTCGGAAAAAGCGGCAAAGGCCTCCATGTCCGTGGCGTGCCCGCCCATGGGCTGTCGGTCGATCTTGAAATCTCCGCTATGCACGATTCGGCCCACCGGAGTCTCGATGCCCAGTCCGAAGCCCTGAATGATCGAATGGCACACAGGAATGAAGGTCACGCTCAAACTCCCGAGATCGGCCCGCTCTCCTCCCCTGACGACCTGAGGATGGAATCGTTCCAGAAGTCCGTGTTCCTCAAGTTTCTTCCGGACCAGACCCAGGGTGAACTCGGACCCCATGACCGGAGCTTCGACATGGGGCAACAGCCAGGGCATGGCTCCTATATGATCCTCGTGACCGTGAGTGAGGACAATAGCCTTGAGTTTGTCCTTCCGCTCCACGACATAGTCCATTCTGGGGATGACCACGTCGATCCCCAGAAGGTAGTCGTCCGGAAACATCAGCCCACAGTCGACCAACACCATGCTGTCCCGGGTCTCGAAGGCCATGCAGTTCATTCCGATTTCGCCCAGACCGCCCAGAGGGGTGATGGTCAGTGTGTCCGGCATGTGAGAACTCTCCTTGTCAGTGTCTGAATCGCCTTGGATGATTGCATCATAGTTTCAACCAGCCCGATTTTCAGCTTGTATGCGATGACTTCTCAATGCACAAGCGAAGCCAAAAAAAGGCCGCTCTGGGCGGCCTTCGCATGAGTCGTCTCGGATCCCCGCCTGGGCGGGGCAAATCAATTCTCTTCCTTCTTGCTGTCGGAGATGATCTTTTCGGTCACAGGCGGGGGACACTCCTCGTAATGGTCGAACTCCATGGTAAAGGTGCCCTGGCCGCCGGTCATGGACCGCAAATCCGGCGCATACTGGAGCACCTCGGCCATGGGCACGTGAGCCCGAACCTCGGTGACACCTCCCTGAGAGTCCGACCCCAAAACTCGGCCTCGACGACTGGAAAGATCCCCAATGACATCCCCCATGAACTCGTCGGGCACGAATACTGAGACGGTGACTATGGGCTCAAGAAGAATCGGATTGCAGGCTTCGGCCGCCTTCTTGAAAGCCAGCGATCCGGCCACCTTGAAGGCCATTTCCGAAGAATCGACGCTGTGGAAGCTGCCATCGAAAAGATGAACTTTGAAGTCGATCAGGGGATATCCGGCCAGAATACCCCTCTGACAGGCCTCCTGGATTCCCTTGTCCACGGCCGGAATGAATTGTCTGGGAATGGACCCGCCCACGATCTCGTCCAGGAACTCGTATCCCTTGCCCCGCTCGTTGGGCTCCATGCGGATCCAGCAATCCCCGAACTGACCGCGACCACCGGTCTGCTTTTTGTGACGGCCCTGGACCTCGGCCTTGCCCTTGATGGTCTCCCGGTAGGGGATCTTGGGAGTCTTGAGCAAAATGTCGATCTTGTTCCGGCGCTTGGCCTTTTCCACGGAAAGCTCAATGTGCAGCTGACCCATGCCCGAGACGAGCATGTCTCCGGTCTCTTCGTTCCTGGACAGCTGGAGGGTGATGTCCTCGTCCAGAAGTTTGTGCACTGCTGCATAGACCTTATCCTCGTCGCCTTTTTCGGCCGCGGCCAGTGCGTAGGAAATGATGGTCGAGGTGATGGCGGGCGAGGGCAGAAGAAACGGGTTCTTCTCATCGCAGAGGCAGTCCCCGGTTTTGGTGTTCTTGAGCTTGGCCAGGGCGATGATGGCTCCCGGACCGACCTCCTCCTTGCAGGGATTCTGCTTCTTTCCCTCCAAAAACAATAGCTGCCCAAACTTCTCCTTGGTGTCCCTAGTCACGTTCAGAACGGACATATCCGAGGAGGCTCTGCCGGACAAGACGCGGACCACGTTCAGCTGTCCGGCGAAGGGATCGGCCAGAGTCTTGAACACGAACCCGGCAAAAGGCTGGTCCGGGTCCGACGGCCGCTCCCGACCTTCGGCATCCTTCCAGGAATCCCGTTCCAATGCCGAGGGCAGAATATCCTGGACGGTGTCCAGAAGCATGGTGCATCCCTTGTTTTCCATGGCCGACCCGACGCAAACCGGCACGATGCTCCTGGCCAAGGTTCCTTTCTTCAGTCCGGTAACGATCTCGTCCGGAGAGAGTTCGCCCTGCTCGAGATATTTTTCCATCAATTCTTCATCACTTTCCGCGATGTTTTCGATGGCCACCTCCCTCAGGCCGTCGATCTCATCCCTCATTTCCAAGGGGACTTCGGCCGCGGTGACTTTCCCTTCCTGGCCGAACATGAGGGCCTTGTTGCCGAGGACATCCACCAGTCCCTTGAACTCGCTTTCGGCCCCGATGGGCACAAAAAGGGGAACAGTCCGTATGCCTAGCATAGAACTCAACCCGTCCATGGCCATGGCGAAATCGGCCCGCTCCCGGTCCATCTTGTTGACGAAGACCATGGCCGGAAGCTCGGCCTTGCCCACCTCGGACCAGATTTTCTTGGTCAGGGGCTTGACCCCGTCTATTGCGTCCACCACCAGTACGGCACTGTCGGCGGCAGTCAGAAGATAGGCCAGATCACCGATAAAATTGTTGTCCCCCGGTGAGTCGATCAAAAAATGGTTGGCCTTGTTCCACGTGTAGGCCGCGAAGGCTGGCTGAATGCTCCCCCGTCGCTTGATCTCCTCGGGCTCATAATCCAAGGACGTCGTGCCTTCCTCGATCTTGCCCATTCTTGGCAAAACCCCGGCAGTGTGCAGGATCATCTCGGCCACGGAAGTCTTTCCGGTGCCCCCGCTTCCAACCAGGACATAGGTACGTTGTTTCAGCAGTCTTTCATCCATGAAGAATCCCCCTCATCGGTCAATTTTTCGGCCTTTCGACTGGAGAGTTGCAAACATCAATTTTTTGCGGGAAAATGAATGATCTGGCTATCCAGAAAAGATTCAGACCTATAGGGAGATGGACGAGAAGATGTCAAGGCGGACCCCTAATTTAGACCATTCCCGGACCCGCCGGGGACAGGATGGACCAAAGGACGTCCGTCATGAATGACCCGTTTCTCCTGGCTTCCGAGATCCTGGCCGACCGGCCATGGATTCTCTGGCCCGGGCAGCCAGAGGCTCCCCTTCTCCGCAGCGTGACCCGGTTCGGCGTCCTCTCCCCGGTGGACGTCGAAGAAACCGAAGACGGGATTGTGCTCCTGGCAGGCTACCGTCGCCTGCATGCCATCGGCCCGCATGCCCGAATTCCAGTCCGCTTTCTGCCCCCAACCAACCCGGTTCAGCGGGCCATCTATTATGTCGCCACCAATACCGGTCAAGCCTGGGACGCCTGGCGTCTCGTCCGCCTGGCCAGGATGGCCATCCGGCCGGAGTACTCAGGGCTGGCCGCCGAGGCTCTGCCCCTTCTTGATCTTCATGAAAAAGCCCGCCCTTGGATTCAGGCCCTGGCCTGGACCGCACTGCCTGAAGCCTGGGACGAACGTCTGCTCTTCAACGCACTAGGCCTTGAATGTGGCACGTACTTGACCCGCTTCGACGAGGCCGATCGGCTTCGTTTGGTTCCCCTCTTCCAAAATTTGTGTTGGGGCCGCAACGGTTCCCTGGCCCTGATTGAAAAGCTTTATGAGTGCTCGAGACGAAATGCTTCGGGACTGGCCGAAGTGCTGGTCGATCTCGATACGCATCGCGTTTTAAATTCCGACCTCTCTCCCAAGGACAAAATTAATTATATTCTCGAGATGTTGCGCCGGCTCAGGCACCCGGTGCTCCACGCCTTGCGAACCGAACAGGAGACTCTCTTTTCCGAATTTTGTCGGGAGACGAGCTGGTCCGTATCTCGCCCGGACCAGTTCGAAACAAACAAGACAACCTTCTCGGTCACCGTCTGCTCCGGCCAGGAAGTTCAAGAGGCCGCTCAGACACTCTTCAAGGCCGCGGTCATTCTCGACCGAGACCGTCCACACCCATCACAGGATGCCAAGGTATGCCGTCCAAAAAATTTGTGACCACCGGTTTCTACCGAACTGAAAAACAGACCGTCCCTTTTCCAGTCCAAATCTGGCCGACACCCTTTTTCTACGCGCGTGTGTACGGAGTTGTCCGGCGGGCCTCGGCCCTGGCCCGAGCCGGCCGCTACAAAGACCCGGAATGGGCGGCCTCCAGCGGCTCGATAGTCGACGCCCTGGAGTCCGTGGGCGGAACCGTGTCCGTCGACAACCTCTTCGCCTTCCGGAATGCCGGAGGCCCCTGCGTCGTCGTCGCCAACCACATGAGCACTCTGGAAACCTTCCTTCTGGCCTTTTTTCTCTGTCCCTTTGGACCGGTGACCTTTGTGGTCAAAGAGGCCCTGCTGGACTATCCCCTGTTCGGGCCGGTCATGAGAAGCCGCGATCCCATTGTCGTCGGACGACAAAATCCCCGCCATGACCTACAGGCCGTGCTGGAAGATGGCTGCGACCGTTTGTCCCAAGGCATTTCGGTCATCGTCTTTCCCCAAACCACCCGTTCGGCAGTGTTCGACCCGGCCAGATTCAACTCCATCGGAGTCAAACTGGCCCGAAAAGGATCGGTCCCGGTCGTGCCTCTGGCCCTCAAGACCGATGCCTGGGGAACAGGAAGACTGATCAAGGACTTCGGCCCCATCAGGCCCGAGATTCCGACCATGTTTGAATTTGCCGATCCCATGCCCATCAAGGGCCCCGGCAAGGAGGAACAGGCCCGTATCGTCGAATTCATCGCCACCCGCCTGGCCGTCTGGTTGAACGCTCAATCCTGACCGAAGCCCGTAAATCCGCTGACGATTGGATCTTTCTTTAGTACTTGATGATTTTTTCTTTCTCTTTTATGTATGAAGTAAATCCCGATGACGAGATTCCCAAAACAAGGAGGATATCATGATTCGTTTGACCATGTTCGCCGTGATGGCCCTTTTCACCCTGTGCACCGTCCTTCCCGTCCAGGCCGCCGATTTGCCGCGGGTGATGATCGTTGGCGAGGATGACGATCCCGACACCATCCCCCGTGATTCGAGAGTCTTCAAACGTGTCCTGGAATCCATCTCCAATCAACTGATTGACGAAGGGTTCACCGTCAAGGACGAGACGGCCATGACCGTCGGCACCCACGTCCAGGGACGGGTTAGAAGAGCGGATGCCGAAGTCATCCAGATCGGCAGGGATGTCGGTGTGGACACCTTGGTCATCTTCTCGATCTATCCCAACGCCAAGGTCAATCAGAACAGCGTCCGGGTCACGGCCCGAGTCACCGGCCGCATCCTCGGAACCTACACCGGAGATAGGATGGGCAGCTTTGAAGCTGAGCCCCAGGCCTACCAGCTCGTTCCAAGCCCGTATTCCCGCAATGACATCCTTGAGGCTGTTGGCAAGTTGGCCAAAACCATCGGCCAGGAAGTTGGAGCGGTTCTCGCCGAACGCCTGGCCGGATACGCCGACCAGCCCGGCGGCCAGCTTCTGGAATGGGTTCTGGTCTTCGATGGATTCACCGATTCCGACATGCGGGAAATCGAAGACATCCTGGTCATCTTCTCCGGCTACGACAGCCATCGTCCCAAGCCCAACGCCGTCAACACCTCAACCCACCACGAGTACATCTATTCCTCGTCCATCGACTCGGCCAAACTGAGAAGCAACATGAACAAGATGCTCGACAAGTTGAACATGAAGGGTCGAATCTCCATGGCCGGGAACGAAGTCCAGGTCGTTAAGACGACTGGGGTCAAGCAACGCAAGCAGCAAAGTCAAAGCGAGTGGTAGCCTGATTGGGCTCCGGCCGTAGTCGGAGCCCAATCTCCATGACCGCACAAGGAGAAGCCATGAAAGGAACCGGCATTGTATCCGGACTGCTGACGGTCTTGCTCGTGCTGTTCTGCTCGACGACCGTCTCCGCCCAATCAGTGGAGGCCACTGGCGTCGGCGTCGATCGCGACCATGCTCTGAACAACGCCTTGCAGCTCGCCGTGGAATCGGCCATCGGCGTTCTGGTCGACAGTGGAACCCTGGTCGAGAACTTCACGGTGGTCAAAGACGAAATCGTGACCCACTCCGTCGGCTACGTTGAGAGCTACAAAATCCTGACCGAAAAACCCGAACCCGATGGCGGCCATTCGGTGACCATCAGCGCCCTGGTCAACAGTGGACGCATTTCCGACGACATGACCAGCCTCGACGTTCTGATGAAAATGGCCGGGCACCCGAGGATTCTCGTGCTAGGCACCGACACCGAACTGACCTCCATTCCGACCGGCACTCAGGTCTTCCAGACCCTGGTCGAGGATGTGAAGCGGGTCTTTCGGGAGAAGTTCCGATTCGAGGTCATCGATTGGGACACGGTCCGCCAGGCCCATAAAAACCTCCCCGGCAAGCTGACCAAAGAGCGGGCCCTCAAGCACAACGACGTCATTCGAGCGGACAACCTGATCACCTTTTCCCTGGAGTATGCCTCGGCCCAGGCCAATCCGGCCCCTGTGGACATGACCATGTCCGCCATCCGCATATCCGATGACTTCATGATCAAGTCAGTCACCCAGAGGATAGGCTCGGTGTCATCCGGGGGGCTGACCGCCCCGGAGAAGGATCGCAGAGCCATCGCCCTAGCCGGGGAACATATCTTTTCCCTGGCTGTTCAGACCGCCAGGGCAGTGGTGGAGGACCTGCAGGGTGAGGTCGAGCGGGGCAAGGGCTTCCGATACCTGATCACCTTCTACGATTTCCCCGATGCCAAAGCGCTGGAAGACCAGTTGACCGTCCTCAGTGGCTTCGTCCGCTATTCGGTCGAAAAATCGACTCCTACCACTCTTGAGCTGTCCTACTGGTCAAACCTTCGAGAAAGCGCACTCCTGGAAAGGGTCCAAAAACTCATCGAAGAACGTGGTCACAAGTACAAGTTCAAGCAGGAAGGTCGTGCTCTGAGATTCAAATGGGAGCACCCTGAAGGCTTCTGATTCGCTTTCAATATTTGATAAAAGATACGGCCCTGGGTCCGAACGGTTCCCGGGGCCGTCTGTTTTCTTGTCCTTCTCGCTCATGGTTCGTCCGCTTCAATCCACAGACCAGCTCCGGGCAGGCAATGACGACCTGACCCCTTTCCGCTCCACTCTCTCCCTCAGTCAAGAGGAACAGGCATGAAGCATGTGGTCCACATTTCAGACATGAAAATCTCCAAGAACCCGAGGGATGTTCTCGTCACCCATTCCCTGGGTTCTTGCCTGGGTCTTGCTGCCTACGACCCGGAGGTCCGCGTGGGGGCTCTCATTCATTGCCTTCTTCCCAATCACTCCGGGAACCCAAAAGCCCGCGAGAACCCATACATGTTCGTCAGCAGTGGCGTGCCGGCCATGATCCGCAAAATGTACGACTACGGCGCTGAAAAGCAAAGAATCATCCTCAAAGCCGCCGGATGCGGCCGGATGCTGAACATCACCAACCAGTTCGACACCGGGGAAAAGAATTTCTCCACCCTCCTGAAGCTCCTTGAAGTGAACGACATGCCTTTGGCCGCCCGGGATGTCGGCGGCAGCAGACCGAGGACCGTTGTTCTGCACCTTGAAAACGGACGAGTCGTGATCCGCTCCAGAAAAGAGGAGAGCGATCTATGATAAAACGGAAAATAATTCTGGCCAGGATCAAACGGATCGAGGACCTGCCTTCCAGCGTCGGCAAGGCCCTCAAGACCATGAACGACCCCGATGTCGACATGGGCCAGTTGACCAGCGTACTCGAGCGGGATCCGGCCATCACGGCCAACATCTTGCGGTTGGCCAACTCGGCCTACTTCGGGGCGACCCACAAGATCGCCTCCCTCCGGGACGCCGTTGTCCGCCTCGGATCCAAGCAGCTCTTCCAGCTCATGCTTACCGTGGCCGTGGCCCCCCGTATGTCCCCGGCCGTCTCCGGGTACGATATGCCGGCCTGCGCCCTGCTCGAGCAGTCCCTGGCCGTCGCGGTGGCCTCGGAACTCTCGGCCGCTACCCTCGACATCCAGGCTCCTCCCCATACCTTCACAGCCGGTCTCCTGGCCAACATCGGCAAAATCGTCCTTGGCCAATTCCTGGAGGTCAGCGGTCAGGAAATCGTCTCCTTGGCTGAGGAACGGGAAATCCCATTCGACCAGGCCGAGCGGGAGATCCTCGGCATCGACCACCTTGAGGTCGGCGCCGAACTGCTCAGGAACTGGTCCATCCCCGAAGAAATTGTCCAAGTGGTTAGATACCGGCTCCAGCCCGATCTTCTCCCGTCCCGGAATCTTGCCTTGGATCTCGTCCATGTCGGAGACGCCATCACCAGGATGACCGGTATCGGCCAGGGATTCGA
Source organism: Deltaproteobacteria bacterium (assembly GCA_009929795.1). Classification (NCBI taxonomy): domain Bacteria; kingdom Pseudomonadati; phylum Myxococcota; class Myxococcia; species Deltaproteobacteria bacterium. The sequence continues at coordinate 20,679 of RZZR01000006.1, forward strand.
CGGTATGCACTACCCGATTTCCGGGCAGGTGATCGAGCGTCTGGGCATGAATTCCAGGCATGTCGAACAAATTATGAGCCTGCTCGTCGACCGGGTCGAGGAGTTGCAGCGGCTTCTGCCCAAGTGCGAGGGGGATATCTGACCGGAACCCAACGATCCGCAGAGCAAGGTCACGTCGCCGTCAAAAAAAACGACCCCGCCAAGGTCGAGGTCTTCCATCCCAGGAACACCCTTTGAATCATGCCCCGAATCCGGTCAATTTGGCATAGACCCGGGCATAGTCCGAGGCCATGGCCTCCACGGTGTACAGGGCCGACTCCTGTATAGCCCGTTCGACTACGCTCGACCTCAAGGCATCGTCGGTCAGAATGCGGCGCAGGACTAAACCCAGTGCCGAGGCCTCGGCCCGTGGAAAAACTAGGCCGGTCAGGCCGTCTTGGACCAGCTCAAGGTTGGAGGGCAGGTCGGAAGCCACCACCGGGACCCCGCAGACCCAGCCCTCCTTTATTGCTGCACTGCTCCCTTCGCCATCCTGGGAGGGCACCACGAGAACGTCCGCTTCCGGCAAAACCAGTCGGCTGTCCACGTGGCCAGGAAACCGGACCCGCTCCGAAATCCCTAGATCTCTAGCTAAAACCTCCAGTTCCCCCCGAAGTGGACCTTTCCCGACCAGAACAGCCTCCCATGGCAAATCCTGCATCCCGGCAAGGGCCCGAAGAAGGACCGCATGCCCCTTCTGGGCCGTCAGCGCCCCCATCAGACAGATGACGGGAAGCGGACTAATCCGGTCTCGACAAGGCCTATACCTTCCCGGATCAATGGCGCTGTGTCGGACATGGAGTCGATTTCGTTCGACGCCGCATTGAGCCATGATCTCCAGAATTTCACGACTGACGCAGACTACGGCCCCGCCACGTCTGTATTTCCAGAACCCGGTTTGGGAGGGAGGATAGGACACCCGGCGGGTATGCACAAGACGAATCTTTCCTGGAAGCAGAAAAGAAAGGAACGCCCCGAGGCCAGCTGCTCGGGGCTCGTGGGTGTGGATGATGGCTGCCGAAACCCGACGAATCAAACCCAGGAGGGAGAGCCAGTTCCTTGGGTCATAGTCCCAACGGGACGGGAGGGCCTCTGTTTGGAGATTCCGAGACCGGGCCTCAATTAGAAGCGGGCTTCCAGTCGGACAGGCCAGCAAAGGTTCCCAAGGACCGCGGCCGGCCTGGGATCCGGCCAGGTACAGGACTTGGCGCTGCCCGCCGCGAAAGTCAGGGCCCAGGTCCAGATGGAGCACTCGTTGCCGGGCCATATCCCGGAGCATACAGTCCGGCCCCTCAAAGAAAAGGGGTGCCGGTTTTTTGCAGATCGTCCTGGAGCATGGCCCGAAGTTTCCGGCTCATGGGTCCGGGTCGGACGTCGTGGATCGCCCTGCCGTTGTAACGAACCACACTCACGGCATCGATGGAGGTTCCCAGAAGGATCACCTCACGGGCATCGTAGATCTCCGACTCCCGTATCGACCGGGTGATTGTCGAAATACCTGACAGGGCCAGCAGTTCCAAGGTCCGGGCCAAGGTCGTGCCAACCAGGACGTGGGTCGTGTCCGGAATCACGACCTGCCCGTCTTGACCAACAATGACCACGTTTTCGGCCGCGCCCTCGGCCAAATGGTTGTCTGGAGTGAAGCCCAGTGTGTAGTCACACCCCTTTTCGGCCGCCTCCATCTTCATCAACACGTTGTTCAGGTAATTGACGGTCTTCAGCCCGACCTGATGCCCTGGCTTGACCGGAATGCCCGACCGGCAGGCCGTGACCCCATTTTCCCAGAATGATTCCGGTCGTTGAGGAAATCTTCGTGCGACCACATACAGACTCGGGAAGGCGCACTCCCGGGGATCGGGCGTGAACCCGCCAGGGCCTCGTCCGATAAAGATGGTCAAAATTCCGCGTTTCCGGCCACCCGTTTGGGCCACGCCGATAACGATATCTCGAATCTCCGGCCATGGGCAGGGGGGCGTGAGCTTGATTCCATGCAGTGAACGACCCATTCTGTCCAGATGTGCGTCGAGCTGGTAGATCTTGCCGTCAACATACTTGAGAGTCTCAAAGGCCCCGTCTCCCCGATGGACGAGATGGTCGTCCAGCGGAACGAGCATGAGACGGGGGTTGGTCATAACCGCCCTCAGCCGGTGGTCATAGAAGGCGAAGATATTCTCTTCGCCCGGCCGGTCCAGGGCCAGAATACGCTCCAGAAATCCGTATTCGTCGATTGTATTCAGCATGTCCGCATCACCGACCGGTTATCCGCAGCAAATCCATCTCCACGAGTTTCTCGGCAATCTGGACGGCGTTCAAGGCCGCACCTTTACGCAGATTGTCGGATACGACCCAGAGGTTCAAACCGTTGGGGATGGTCTCGTCTTCCCGGATCCGCCCGACCATGGTTTCGTCGCCTCCTGCGGCCAGAATCGGCATGGGGTAGAGTTTCTCGTCCGGATTGTCCACGACCCGCACCCCCGGGGCCTGGCTCAGAATGACCCGGGCCTCCTTGGCCGAAAGCTTCTTTTCAGTCTCAATGTTCACCGACTCCGAGTGGCTGTAGAACACAGGCACTCGTACACAGGTGGCCGTGACCCGGATGTCGGGATCGCCCATGATCTTGACCGTTTCGTGGACCATCTTCATCTCTTCCTTGGTGTATTCGTTCTCCAGGAAAACGTCGATGTGGGGAAGGCAATTGAAGGCGATCTGGTATGGGTAGACCTTGGCTTCGGGCTCGCGCATGCCAAACAGGTCCCGAACCTGCTGCTCGAGTTCGGCGATTGCCTTCTGGCCGGTGCCGGACACGGCCTGGTAGGTGGACACCACCACCCGCTTGATGCGGGCGGCGTCGTGGAGGGGTTTCAAAGCCACAACCATCTGGATAGTCGAACAGTTAGGGTTGGCGATGATGCCCTTGTGCCACGCGAGGTCATGGGGGTTGACTTCCGGAACTACCAAAGGACACTCGGGATCCATTCTCCACGCGCTCGAATTGTCCACCACCACGCAGCCGGACGCGGCCGCCACCGGGGCGAACCTCTCGGACACCGAACCCCCGGCCGAGAACAGGGCCAGATCCACACCGGTGAAGGAGTCATCCTTCAATTCGGCCACGGTCACCTCGGCATCGCCGAAAGGGACCTTCATGCCCACGGACCGAACCGAGGCCAGGGCCCTGATCTCGGACACAGGAAAACCCCGTTCGGCCACCGTCTTGAGCATCTCCCTCCCCACGGCTCCGGTCGCTCCGGCCACAGCCACCACGAACTTCTTGCTCATACCAATCCCTCCAAAAAAAATGGTGAAATCTACAAGAGATCCCGCACGTTCTGAAAAATCTCCATGCACGTGTCCGCTCTGTTCAGGGTGTACAAGTGCACACCGGGTGCCCCTCTTTGGAGGAGATCCCGGACCTGGGCGATGGCAAAGCCCAGTCCGAGGCCACGGACCGCCGCCGGACCGTATGTCTTGTGGATATGCTCCAGGTCATGACCGTATTCACCCGGGAGGCTGGCCCCGCACAGCCCAAGCATCCGCCGCAGTCCATCCAGGCTGAGCACCGGTAGGACCCCGGGAATGATGGGCAGGTCGATGCCAATGGTCCGGGCCCTGGCAACGAAATCAAAATACAGGTCATTGTCGAAAAACAATTGCGTAGTGACGAAATCCGCCCCCCTGTCCACCTTGTGTTTCAAAAAATTCAGATCGGCCTCGCGATCAGATGACTCGGGATGCCCCTCGGGATAACCGGCCACACCGATGCCCATGTCAGGATACCGCTCCCGGATATACCCGACCAAATCCGAGGCGTAGGCAAAACTGTTCCCGGGATCAGGCCTGAACACAGTCTCTCCCCGAGGCGGGTCCCCCCGCAGGGCCAAGACGTTCTCCACCCCTCCCCGGCTCAACCCCTCCAGGAAGTCTTCGAGCCTCTCGGCCGAAGCCCCGACACAGGTCAGATGGGCCACGGGCTCCAGTCTGTATTCCTGCTTGAGCCTGGTCACAATTTCCAGGGTATTGGTCTGGGTCGTGCCTCCGGCCCCATAGGTCACCGAAACGAACAGGGGGTCGATGGCCTGCAGGTTTCTGACAACGTCGAAAAAGCCCGGCCAGGCACGGCGTTCCTTGGGCGGGAAAAACTCCAGGGACAGAAATCTCTTGCCCCCCTCCAACAATTTCTTGACTCTCATGACGTTCCTCTTCACCCGGGCCCTAGCCGCCCACGGCTCCGGCCAGCTTGAAGATGGGCAAATACATGCTGATGACCAGCCCGCCGACCACCACACCCAGGAAAACAATCATGATAGGCTCAATGAGCGAGGTCAGGGCGCTGACGGCAACGTCCACCTCGTCGTCATAAAAGTCAGCAACCTTCCCAAGCATGCTGTCAAGGGCACCGGTGGACTCGCCGATGGAGATCATGTGAATGACCATGGGCGGAAAGACGCCAGTGTCGTCCAGAGGCTCGGCCAGGGTCTGGCCTTCGGCGATGCTGACCCTGGCCTTTTGCACTCCGCCCTCCACGGTCTTGTTCCCAGAGGTCTTGGCCACGATGTCCAGGGCGGCGAGGATGGGGACACCGCTGGAGATGAGGGTTCCCAAGGTCCGGCTGAACCTGGCCACGGCAACCTTGCGCAGCAATGGCCCGAACACGGGCAGGAAAAGAACGTAGCGGTCCACGAACTTCCGTCCCTTGTCCCATTTGTAGAACATCTTGAAGGCCACGAATATCCCGATAACACCGCCGATGAGATAGAGGATGTTCGAGGTGACGAACCGGCTCATAGCGATGACCACGGCCGTGGGCACAGGAAGGGCCCCGCCGAAGTCGCTGAACAGCTCCTCAAAGGTGGGGATGACGAAAACGAGGATAACGGCCACCACCAGAACGGCCACCACCGTGACCACGGCCGGGTAGATCATGGCCCCCTTGACCTTGGCCTTTAGGTTGGCCGCCTTTTCGATGTATGATGACAGACGGTTCAGGACCACGTCCAGAATGCCGCCCACCTCGCCCGCATTGACCATATTCGTATAGAGGTCGTCAAAGATCTTGGGGTGCTTCTTCAGGGCATCGTAGAGGGAACTGCCGGACTCGATATCGTTGCGGATCTGATAGAGCCGACGCCGAAGATAGGCGTTCTCAGTCTGGTCGCACATGACCTGGAGACTCTGGAGAATCGGCACGCCGGAATTGATCATGGTCGCGAACTGGCGGCTGAAGACAACCATGTCCCGGGATTTGACCCCACCTTCCAGGGGAGTACCCTCGAACAGATCCTTGGGCCTGAGCTTGACCTTAATTTCCTGAAGGCCTCTCCGGCGCAGAACGGATTCGGCCATCTCCAGGGACGGGGTGTCCAAATCTCCCTTGACCCTTCTTCCTCCCCGGGTCTTGGCCTTGTAGACAAAAATCGGCATGAATCCTCCCGTGTCGTTATACCGTTACCCGCAGGATTTCCTGCACGGACGTCATCCCGTTGGCCAGCTTGGTCAATCCGCTCTGGCGCATGGTCAGCATGCCCTGGGAGAGGGCCGTGTCCCTGATCTCCAGCACCGTGGCCTGTCTAAGGATGAGTTCCTGAATCTCCTCGGTCACGGTCAATACCTCGTAGAGTCCACTGCGGCCCTTGTATCCGACATTGTTGCATTCCGGACACCCGACCGGCTCAAAGATCTCTACGGTTCGGGCCTCTTCGGGTGTGAACCCCAGTCCGACGAGAAACTCGGGGTCCATGTCGACCTTGCGCTTGCAAAACGCGCAGAGCTTTCGGATGAGGCGCTGGGCCACGATGGCGTTGACCGACGAGGCCACCAGAAATCCGTCCACGCCCATGTTCAAGAGGCGGGTCAGGGTGCTCGGGGCGTCGTTCGTGTGCAGGGTGGACAGAACCAAGTGCCCGGTCAGGGCCGCCTTGATGGCGATCTCGGCCGTTTCCAAATCCCGGATTTCGCCCACCAGGATGATATCCGGGTCCTGACGGAGAAAGGATCGCAGGGCCGCGGCAAAGGTCAGACCAACGTCTTCCTTGACCTGGACCTGGTTGATGCCGTGGACGCTGAATTCGACCGGGTCCTCGGCCGTGGAGATGTTCACGTCCTCCTTATTCAATTCCATCAGGGCCGAGTATAGGGTCGTGGTCTTGCCCGATCCCGTCGGCCCGGTGACCAGAAACATCCCATAGGGCCTGTTGATGGCCGTCTTGATGGCCGTCAGAGACTTCTCTTCAAGGCCCAGCTGGGTCATGTCCACCTTTAGGGCCGACTTGTCCAGAAGACGCATGACCACCTTTTCCCCGAACAGGGTCGGCAGGATGGAGACCCGGAACTCGATTTCCTTGCCAGAGGGTGTGCGGACCTTGATGCGCCCGTCCTGTGGAAGACGCTTCTCGGCGATGTTTAAATGGGCCATGATCTTCAAACGGGAAATGAGGGCGTTTTTTAGCCTGGCCGGAGGCTGCATGACCTCCTGGAGCATGCCGTCGCTCCGAAATCGGACCCGGAAATCCTTTTCGTAAGGTTCGATGTGGATGTCCGAGGCCTTCCTCCTAATGGCGTCCATAATGATCAGGTTGACCATCTTGACCACCGGGGCCGCCGAGGCCGCCTCCAGAGTCGATGCCGTATCCCCGCCCGATTCGTCTTCTCCGGAGACATCCAAGTCGCTCTCGGCCATGTCGGACATGGCCTCCTGAAGGGTGCCGAAACCCGAATCCCGCTCGTCCTTGACCCGCTCCAGGGCCTTGTGCACCGCCCCGGGCGCGGCCACGTGCATGATCGGCTCCATGCCGGTCATGAATCGAATGTCGTCCACAGCCAGGATGTCCTCGGGCTCCGAGGAAGCCAGGAAAAGCTGAGTGCCCTGGACGAAGAAGGGCACGGCCCTGTACTTGACCAGAAGGTCCCTGGCCACGATCTCCAGAATCTTGTCGGAAATGACCATCTTGGAAGGGTCGGCAGCGGGCATGTTTAGTCGTTCGGCCAAAAACTCCACATACTGGGACTCATCGATGACTCCGGTCTCCAGTGCCCCATGCAGAAAGCCGACGCGCTTCTTGCCCTGCACGGCCTCGATTTTGGCCACGTCAGGAGCGCTGAGTTCCGCCCACTCAATGAGATGTTGCGATACGGTCTGTCCGGCCATGAAATCCCGTTCCGGGTGGTACGCCTCCCGCCCTTTTCGCTTTTTCAAAAACTCTGGAAATCGAAAAAGGCCTCGTTGTCAGCCTGGCACATCCGCCGAGGCTGTTCCCCCAATATCCCCCTTGGCTCCATCCTTCAAGAGGAGGCCCAGGCGGGACCAAACCTGCCCATGGGGCGCAGGCAATCCTGGAACCGGCTCCCGGCCAGGCCGGAGCCAAAGTTCGCCGGGTCCCGGCTCGGATGGATCTGAATCGAGTGTGACCATAGTGTACAGCCACCAAACTGGGACCGCGTCGACTGTCAATCGTCGTTCGCACCAGGGCCGAAAGGACAAGGGAACGAGACCCAAGCTCTGGAGATGGTTCCGAAGGGCCTGTTCCAAATTGTATTCGGATCGCACTTCGGCCCAAGGAAAATCCCAGAGACCGAACGATCCTCGGCGAACTACCAGGACCAGATCCCGGTGGACCACCACCCCGGCCGCCCGCATGGAAAAACATATCGGCACCACCGTCTAGTCGGCGTCCTTGAAGCTCTCGATCTCCTGGATGTCCAACTCGATATAGGCCAGACGAGTCATCAACTCCTCGCTTCTGGCCTCCATGTCCCTGTAGGCCCTGGTCATCTCCTCCAACTGCCCCGAATCCCCGTAGGTTGCCGGGTCTGCCAGCACTCGCTCCAGCCGACCGTGTTCCTCCAAAACCGCCTCAAGTTCGGCCTCCAGACGACGGAACTCTTCCTGCTTGGGACGCAGAAGCCGGTACATCCGGTTGCGTTCCTCGGCCTCCTTGCGCCGCGTGTCTCTACGCGACGGCACACGGGGACCATCTTTGGAGGCGATCTGCTCGGCATTCTCTGCGGAAGCGGCCTCTTGTCGAACCAGATAGGCATTGAACCCGCCCTGAATCTCGTCAATGGCCCCCTCGCTGACCACCCAGACTTGGTCGGCCACGCGGGACAGCAGATGACGATCGTGAGCCACGATGAGCAGCGTCCCCGAATAGTCCTCCAAGGCCGAGATCAAAGCCTCCCGGCTTTCGATATCCAGATGGTTCGTAGGTTCGTCCAGGATCAGAAAATTGGCCCGGGACAAAAAAAGAACCGAAAGGACCAGCCTGTTCTTCTCCCCTCCACTCAGATCCCTGACCTTTTTCTCCCAATAGTCCTCCCCGAGCATGAAAAGGCCAAGAACCGACCGGAGTTCTTGCTCGGTGGTCTTGGGATCAGTCTGACGCCGGATCTCGCTGATGACCGCGGACTCCATCCGCAGTATCTCGGCCTGATGCTGGCTGAAATAGCCTGGACGGACCATGCTTCCGAGCTTGATCTGGCCTCGGGCCGGTCTCAGGTGGCCGGTCACGAGCTTGAGCAGGGTCGACTTGCCCGCCCCGTTGACCCCGACAAGAGCCACTTTCTGTCCCCGGTACAGGTTGAAGTTCAGACCGTTCAAGATGGGCCGCTCGCTTCCGTCGTAGTCGAACCCGACGTCCACGGCCGAGACCACCAAACGGTTGGCCTGGGGCGGCTCCGGCCAAGAAAACGACAGGCTCCGGCCGGACCCGCCTGGGGGCTTGATGGCCGAAAGTTCCCGCTCCAGGCGCTCTATGCCCTTCACCCGGCTCTGGGCCTGAGCGGCCTTGGTGGCCTTGTATCGGAAACGGTCCACGAAACGCTGTCTTCGCTGGATCTCGGACTCCAGACGGGCGGCCTGTTTCCGGGCCAAGGAATCCCGCTCCCGGCTCCAGTCCAAAAATTCACTGAAATTTCCGCTGCGAAACGTCGGGCGCACCCCGTCGAAAAAGAGAACCTCTCTGGACACCCGATCCAGGAAAATCCGGTCATGGGCCACGAAGACCAGGACTCCCTCGAAGGCCAGCAGGTACTGCTCCAACCACTGCACCGCCTCCATGTCCAGGTGGTTCGTGGGCTCGTCCAAAAGTAGGAGATCGGATCCGGCCAGCAGAACCCTTGCCAGCTTGGCCCGCTCGCGCCAGCCGCCGCTCAACTCGGCCAACGGCCTCGACCATGATGACTCGGCAAAACCCAGCCCGTGCAGGATGGTCTGGGCCCTGTGCTCCGGATTGTAGCCGAACTCGTGCTCCAGATCTGACTGGACCACCGCCAGACGCTCCAATGTTTCGCTGTCTTTCCGTGCGATGGCCTCTTCCCACTCGCACCAAAAAACGCTCCAGGACGGCAATACGGCCATGACAAATGACATCAGCGACCGCTTCAGGTCCTCTTCACCGAGTTCCTGCCGCACGTAACCCAATCGGCTTCCCTTGGTCGTCCTGACCGCCCCGGAGTCAGGGGAAACCTCCCCAGCCAGGATTCGGAGAAAAGTCGTCTTGCCGCACCCGTTGGGGCCAATCAGGGCCATTTTGGTTCCCGGCCGCGCCTGGAGGGAAACCCCGTCAAACAGGTCCCTGCCGCCGTAAGACTTGCTCACGCCCTCCACGGTCAGCAAGGTCATGGCTCGGCCTCCAATCCGTTCCGGTCCAATGCTTTTCTCAGCACCAATGCGTCCTCGTTGTTATCCGGATAGTACCTGGTCCGCCTACCGACAGCCAGGAACCCGGCCTTAGCGTACAGGGCCAGGGCCGCTTCGTTCGAGGCCCTGACCTCGAGAAAAACCCGTTCAATGCCGCAGGCTCTGGCCTGTGCCAGGGCCCTGTCCAAAAGCGCACCCCCAAGCCCTTGTCGACGGTGTTCGATCCGAACCGCCAGGTTAACCACTTCCATCTCCCCCCCGGCCATGAACACCGAAATGTACCCGCACAGGCGACATCCGAGGCATGCCCCCCAGACCCGGTAGGCTGTCTGGGACAGAATCGACATGAGCTGATCCCTCGACCAGGGCAGGGAAAAACAGGCTCGCTCGACTCCGGCCAGCTCGTCGACCTGCTCTGGCCCCAGGACATGGAAGACCGTGTCCATCACCATACCCTAATCATCGGAAAAATGCCCATTGACAGAAAGGACCCGAGCCCGGAGGATGGCTCGGTTCGCATGGTCCGAATTGTATCTTCAACCCTTTTGGATATCAGCATGGCCACTAGGTCAACATCACCCACGTCTCCCACGAACTCATCCCCACCGACCCATCCCTGTCTGCTCGAGGCCGTGGACGATCGCAACCGCCCTCTGGCCGTTCTGACCAGGGACGATGTCCATCGCCAGGGGCTGTGTCACAGGAGATGCGTGATGGTAGCCTTTTCCGGGAACGGGAGACTTTGCCTGCGCCGTCGGGCCATGGACGAGGACAGTTTTCCGGGCCGATGGGATTTCCCAGTCAGTCGGCATGTTCCCGCCGGAGACAGCCACGAGGAAGTCATTGAAAACATGCTGGACCGGCTGCGAGGCCTCCATGTTCTTGTCTTGCAACCCGTCCGGACTTTGCCCGCCGCATCGCAATCCGGCCAGGAATTCCTGACCATTTTCCAGGCCCAGGCCAAACTGAAAAAATCACTCGAATTGGCCGCTTTGGACAGGATCGAGGCCGAACGACTGGCCACTGACTATCCCGACCAATTGACTCCGCTCCTGGTCCATCTCTGGCGCAGCGGGATCCTCCCTTCCCTGTGGATGTCTGAAGAGATCTGAAACCAACCTTTTTCCCTAATTGACATAGACCCGGGAATAGATCCGCTCCTGGGCCAAAGCCAGCCCTGTCCCCCTGGCCACTGTGGTCAGAGGGTCCTCGTCAATAATGGCCGTCAACTGGGCCGATTCGGTAATCCTCCTATCCAGCCCTTTGAGCAGTGCCCCACCCCCGGCCAGCAGAAGGCCGTTGGTGGCGATATCAGCGACCAGTTCCGGGGGAGTCTTCTCCAGAGCCTTCTTGACCGCCAGGACAATAGCGTTGACCGGTTCCTGAATGGCCTCCCTGATGTGCCCATCGGACACGGTCATGGACTTGGGGGTGCCGTCCACCAGATTCTTACCCGAGACCCGACAGGTCAGGGGCTCGTCCAAGGGATAGGCCGATCCGATCAGGATCTTGGCATGCTCGGCCATGTTCTCCCCGATCAAGAGCTGAAACTCATCCTGCATATATCGCTGGATGGCGTCGTTCATCTCGTCTCCGGCCACCCGTACCGATTCGGAATAGGCCACAGCCGAAAGAGAGATGACCGCCACTTCCGTGGTTCCCCCGCCGATGTCCACGACCATGTTGCCCAGGGGCTCATGGATGGGCAACCCGGCTCCGATGGCCGCAGCCATGGGCTCCTCGATCAGCTTTACGTCCCTGGCCCCGGCCAGCATGGCCGACTCGACCACGGCCTTCATCTCCACCTGAGTGATTCCAGCCGGCACGCAGATGACCATCTTGGGTTTGACGATCTTCCAGCCGTGGATGACCTTGGCGATGAACGATGAAATCATGACCTTGGTTACCTCGAAATCAGCGATGACCCCGTCTTTTAAGGGCCTGATGGCTCGAATGCGGTCGGGGGTCCGACCCAGGTATTCCTTGGCCTCCCGACCCACAGCCAACACCCTGTCCGTCCTGGAGTCCAGGGCAACCACCGACGGCTCGTTGAGAACGATGCCCTCGCCCGGAATGTAGAGAAGCGAGTTGGCCGTGCCCAAGTCCATTGCCAGGTCCTTGCCGAGAAAGCCGAAAAGTCGATGCCAAAACATGGTGTCATTAATCCGTTGAGTGAGGTTGCGGCCTTTTTCCGGCCAAGCGATTGCGAAGATAGAGGTTTTCCAGCAGAAGGGCCATGTGGTCTGCGGCCATGAGCAGGAAATGGCCGAGATCCTGACCGGGGTCGAAGCTGCGGCGGTCGACAAGGGCCAGAACACCCCTGGTCTTCTTGTGAATCACCAGGGGCAGGCAGATGGCGGTCCGTATCTCCGGACCCGCACTGTCCTTGGCGAACAGGGGAATGGGCACACCGTCCTCGGCCCGCCTCTCGATCATGATCCGCTGATAATTCTTGAACAGCCAGCCGACCAGACCGCTCCCCATGGGAAATCTGCGCCGGTTCATGTCTTGAACGGGAAAAAAATCCCGATTCCAGCCCTCAAGAAAATAATTTTGCCCACACTCGTCCCGTGCGGCCAAAAGACAAAATTCGAATTCCGCGGCCTCGGCCACGATTCGCAGATAGTGTTTGAGAAAATCGGACCATCGGGGATGGGTTTCCCTCAGCCCGTGGAGTTTCCCCTGGGCCTGGGCCAGGGCCGATTCCCGACTGTCGCACTCCCGATTGGCGAGATCCCCTCTCATGTCCGAAAGAAGCCTGGCGAATTGGGAGAATATCTTCTGGTCCTTGGTGCTCAGCGCATATGATTTCTTGGTGTCCAGACAGAGCACGCCCCGTTCTCCGGGTAGGGGGCAGGCCATGAAGGCCTTGATGCTCGACTCCTGACCGGGGGAATAGTATCCGAGGAACTGGTTCTTCTGGTCGAAACTCTTGACCAGAAGCGGCTTATTCTCCCTGGCCACCCATCCGACCAGACCCTGCCCCGGCTTGACCCGGGCCTGCATGTTCAGATGGCGGCTCAGACTAAACCCATCAAGGACCACCTGCTCCTCTCCATTGGGCACAAAGAGGACCACGGAATGGGCATCAAATATATTTCCTATTATCTCAAGCAATTGAGAAAAACACGTACTCATGATCCGCCTGATGAAAAATTCGATTCACACGACTTGATATCTATAGGTCCAATTCACGCACTCCGCAAGGACGGCCAAAGGCGGTCTTCCAGTGAGGTCCGGGCCCTACCGGGTTTTTGCCTCCCCCGGAAAAAAGGTATAGAAACCGTCGCCAGACGGTCTCAGAGAGTACTCCCCAAACCAAACACAAATGCACAAGGATTGGCATACCATCTTTTCACAGGCCCCCGGCCTCGCATGGGACGAGGACGACAGCCTGACCACCCCTCCGGAGCTGACGAATCTGGTCGACCTGAAAATTTTTCTCGACCTCGTTCAGGCCAGACGGTGTCTGATCAAACCCTTTCTGAGCAGCAAGGACTACCCGGCCGTGGAGGCCAGAGAACTTCTGCCCTCCTTTGAGTCGGATCTATACGAGTACCCCGATCTTCCGGGATTTTCCCTGATGGTTATGGATCGCCCGCTCCGCTTCTTTGACGAGCATTTCCAATTCGACATCCTCCACGCTCCGGGGGACAATCCAGACCTTTCCGACGATGGGATCTGCTACCTATGCGACCACATTCAGGAAGGGAACTTCCAGACCATGTTGTCTCGGCTCCCGAAGCCGTACCAAGCCAATTTCCGCCAGCGGTTCCAGAGACGTCCCTTGACCGACCTGGCCCAATACCCGGCCCTGATGGATGTTCTCCTTCAGATGGACCGCGGCCATGTAATGGCCAGGACACAGGGCGGCACGTACTATCTGGCCGGGATCTTCGCCTCCCTGCCCTCCGAACTGGACATGGAACTCAAGAGATTCGGGCTGCGGATCAAAAAATTCGCTCCGGGCGACAACGCTCTGTACGAACGGAACCGCAATTTCGTCTATCAGTTTCTCATGGAATTGTACGGCTACCCCATAGCCTCGGAGCGAAGGACCTCGGCCGCCCTGTTCTCCCGTCGCCTCCATAAAATAGGCGAGTCCTTCCTCATCCGGGTCCTCGGCCAGACCGACCGGACCATCACCTCCCTGTACAGCAGTCCCGAGGCCAAGGCCTATCCACAGATCGAGAAGATCGCCCTGGTCCGGGCCGACTCAGTGGACAAGGACACCCTGAATCTTCTCGACGACCACGGATTCCTCCTCTGCAGGAAACGCAAGGTGGTCATCCTGCGGGTCATCTACCGCCAGCACCGGTTCGATCCCAGGAACCTCAGGCAGGACCGGGCCCTATCCCTGATCCGCCAGGAAGTCATTCACCCCCTGACCGCCAGGGTCATGGAGACCAACATCCTTCGGGACACCTATTCCCTGACGCTCCAGCTGAACGACATCGTCCGGGGGGAATTTGTCGGCCGGGTCAAATATCGACGCAACGAGATCGTCGAAGGGACCGAAACCCACGAGAAACGGCTCAAGTTTCTCCACACGTGGCTGACCAAGCACCAGCGCAGGATCATCGGCTACTCCGACGAATTCTACACCGGAGTGGCCAAAGTCCTTGACGGCTACCTCCTGAACCCGGATCTGGCCGACGAATTCGGGGAAATCCGGACGTTCCACCAGGAGGTCTGGGCCGCCTACAGTTTCATCCGCCAAGCTAGGAACATCCAGAAAATCAAGGATGTGGCCACCAGAAATATCCGAGGCCGGAGGCTCAACTACCGGGAAATGCTTGATTGGATCATCGAGCTCGTCGGCGACCTCCGATTTGAGATCGTCCACTACTTCGATTCCCTGATCGCCCACCTTCTTGATGAACTCGAATGCGTCCTGAACGACTCGTATCTGCGAAACGCGTATATCCTTCCGTCCGAGGACGATTTGACGGACTACGGCCGCGATGTCCGCCGACTCTACCGACGCCTGATCGCCCTGCTGGACGAGATCAAATCCATCGACCGGGCCCGGGCCAAGGCCTCATCATAGCCAGCCTGACCGGGACAAACGAATCCCACCAAACCACAATACGGAGGTACCGAAATTCATGTCCGAACTGCTCATCACCCCACTGAACGCCTGGCACAGGGAACACGGGGTCCGGATGGTCCCCTTTGCCGGCTGGGAAATGCCTGTCCAGTATTCCGGGATTCTCGACGAGCACCGCCAGACCCGAACCGCCGCCGGCCTGTTCGACATCTGCCACATGGGCGAATTCATCGTCTCCGGGCCCGGAGCCGAATCCGCCCTAGCCAGGATCGTCACCCATGACCTGACCACCCTCAAACCCGGGAAATGCCGCTACGGATTCATGCTCAACGAACGTGGAGGGGTCCTGGACGATCTCATCGTCTACCGCCTGGAGGACGAACGATTCATGACCGTGGTCAACGGAGCCTGCATTTCCTCGGACCTGGACTGGATGCGTGACCATCTGCCTCGAGAAATTGACATCGCGGACAGATCCATGGAAACGGCCAAGATCGATCTCCAGGGACCTCGCAGTTTTGAAGTCCTTGCCCGGACCATTCCAGGAGATTGGTCAGGTCTGGGATACTTCTCCTTTCGAACGGTCACCTGGGACGGCTACGAGCTTCTGGTCAGCCGGACCGGCTACACCGGAGAACTAGGCTGCGAAATCTACCTGCCCTGGAACAGGGCCTTCGGCCTTTGGGAACGCCTTACGGCCGATCCGGACGTGGCCCCGGCCGGCCTCGGAGCCAGAGACACCCTCAGACTGGAGGTCGGTCTGCCCCTCTACGGCCAGGACCTCGACCGGAATCATACCCCGGTGGAGGCTGGATACGGATTCATGATCAAATCCCAGGCCGACTTCATCGGCAAGGCCGGATTGTCGACGGTCCGGGAACGGCTCCTTCCCCTGGTCGTCGACGGCCGCCGCAGCCCAAGACATGGAGACGAGGTTCTCGATCCTGACGGATCCCGGGTCGGCACGGTGACCAGCGGCTCCTTTGCCCCGTCCCTTGGCCATTGCGTGGCCTTGGCCTATGTGGCTGCGAACCGTTCCGAGGACGACACCTTTACCATCCGTTCGCAGCGTTTTGAAATTCCGGCCCGCAAGGGAACCCTGCCCTTCTACGATCAAGGCACGGCCCGCATGCGCCTAGGCTAAACCGGACATGCTCACGATCCGCCGAGTCTACCGGACCGTTTCGGTCACCATTCTTACATGGACCATGGCCGTTCTCTTTCTGGCAATTGTCGCCCAAAATCTGACCAGAATCTTAGGCCGTCCCGGATTTGCCTGGACCACAGAACTCGTCCAGGCGTCCCTGGTCTGGATGACCGGGGCCGGGCTCGGCCTCATCGCCCTGGAAGGCCGGCTTCTGAGGCTCTCCCTACTTCCTGCTGCCCTGACCGAAAAAGTGACCGGCTTCATCTCCATGGTCCTCGGTCTTTTTTTGGTATGTGCCTCGGCCCTCATGACCGCCAGGACCTGGGAACAGACCACCCCGGTCCTGGACCTGCCTATGGGACTCCATTTCATCCCCTTTGCCTGGGGGGGACTCGGGCTCGTTCTGGCCCGCCTCGCCTGCGGGCCGGATAAATCCGCCCCCCGGACGACATGACCCTCCTCCTGATCACCCTCCTGGTCGGCCTCGTCCTGGGTCTGCCCATCTTCCTGGCCCTTGCCGCCGCCAGTCTGGTGGTGGCCTGGGCCGTCCTGGCTCTGCCCCCGACCTTCATCCTCCACCGGATGCTGGAATCAGTCCATTCCTATCCTCTGGCGGCCATCCCGCTTTTCCTCCTGGGCGGGGATCTCCTGACCGCCGGAGGCTACACCCGAAAGCTCATGGATTTGGCCCAGTCTGTGGGCTCCAGGCTAGGCTTCGGCCTACCCAGCGTCACGGTCCTCGTGGCATTTTTCCTCTCCGGCCTGACAGGAGCGGCCGTTGCAGAGGCCTCGGCCCTGGGCGGAGTCCTCCTCCCGGCCCTGGACCGATCAGGAGTTCCCAAGGCTAGGTCGGCGGCTCTCATTTCCGTGGCCTCGACCCTCGGGCCCATCGTTCCCCCGAGCATTCCCCTCATCCTTTTCGGAATCCTGGCCCATGTATCCATCATCGAGCTCTTCTGGGCCGGACTCGTACCCGGCATTTTGACCACCCTGGGTCTACTCGTCCTGGCCCGCAGGCTCGAGGCCAAAACCACCGAATCGGCCAGACCCCGAGACCCTGCGCCATGGAAACAGATCTGGCTCCAGGGAATTCAGACCGCCCTGCCGCCGACACTGGTCCTCGGATCCATGCTGGGCGGCCTGTTGACCATCACTGAAGCCGCTGCGGGGTTCGTTGTCCTCGGCGGTTGGTTCTGGGCCAGAAATCCTGACCGGCCGCCGCTCAGTCCCATCCTCGTCAAGACCGCCCTGGCCTCGGCCCAGGTTTTGATCATCATCGCCGGGGCCTCGGCTCTGTCCTACGCCCTGACCATGCTGGGCTTCGCCAGAAACGTCCAGAATCTGCTGACCGTCTGGGAACTTGGACCTCTGGGCTTCCTGATCCTCCTGAACCTCGTCCTACTCGGCATCGGGACCTTTCTGGAAACCACCGCAGCCCTGTACCTCGTCGTCCCGGTCATCGTCCCGCTGGCCCTGGCCCTCGGCGTGGACCCCGTCCACCTGGGAATCTTAACCGTCTTCAACCTGGTCTTGGGCATGGTCACCCCGCCCTTCGGCATCTCCCTTTTCGTCACATCCACCATCGCCGGACTCGAACCCCGCCAGGTTTTCGAACGGGTCTGGCCCTTCTTTTTCGTAGGGCTGGCCGTCCTGGCCCTCATCCTCGTCTTTCCAGATCTCTGCCTTTTCCTGCCCAGGCTCATGATCCGAGGCGGATGATGCCCGGTCATACTAACTCATAGAGCGAAAATAACCGCTCCTGACGACACAGCGAAATCAGACCGGCCAACAGCCGAAACAAAGGAAAAAAGAGAAATGCCCCAGAGAACGGGGCCGGAAGAAATCAGCTAGAGGCCCCGGGCCGCGGCCAGAAAGGCTTGATGCCGAAGGTCGTAGGGCGGATGCCCGAAAAATGCCGAACCGGAAACGAACACCGAAGCCCCGGCCTCGACAAGGTCCCGAATATTTCCGGGCTGGACCCCTCCGTCCACTTGGATGACCGTGGCGAGGTCCCGATTGCGAATCATGGCCGCCAGGCTCCGGATCTTGTCCAAACTGAAGGGAATGAAGGACTGGCCTCCGAAACCAGGATTCACGCTCATGATCAGGACCAGATCCAGCAGGGGCAGAACGTATTCCAAAACCGACAGAGATGAGGCCGGATTTAGGGCCAGGCCGCAGCGGACCCCGGCCTGGCGAATCTGCTGCAGGGTCCGCTCCAGGTGAAGCGTGGCCTCGGCATGGACACAGACCAGGTCGGCCCCGGCGTCCACGAAATCGGCGATGTACCGCTCGGGACGGTCGACCATCAGGTGCACGTCAAAAAACAGGGAAGTGGCCGGACGCAGGGCTTTGATCACCGGAGCCCCCAAGGTGATGTTGGGGACGAATGCCCCGTCCATGACATCCCAATGCACCCAGGGCAGCCCGGCGGCCTCCAGGGCCGAAAGTTCCTCGGCCAGTCGGCCAAAATCAGCCGACAGCAGGGATGGGGATATGATGATCTCTTGGCTCTCCACGCTCATTCCTCCCTGTCGCTCATGGGAAAATCCACCCTGATCTTGAAGGTCTTCTCTGCCGGAAGATTCATGATCTCGATGCCGGTCTTGGTCGTGATCTCGGCCAAAGTTTTCTCCACATCCTCCCAGGATGGACCGATGAAAGTGAACCAGACATTTCGCTCGTGGTCGCGCAGATAGTTGTGGGTCACTCCGGGATGTCGGTTGACCTCGGCCACAAAGGCCTCGAGCTTGTCCTCGGGCACCGAGGCTGAACACAGTGTCGACCTCCACCCCAACTCCCTGGACTGGAAATTGGCCCCGATCCGGCGAATGACCCCGGACCGCTTGAGGGCCATGACCCTCTCAAAGGCCTCGTCTTCGGCAATGCCCACCCGGGCACCAATCTCCTCATAGGGTCTGGAGACAATGGGAAAATCGACCTGGATGATGTCCAGGATCTTGCGGTCGACGTTATCCATGGATGTCCTCATGTTCTGGCCGGTCGATAGGTGCACAGAGGTTCCTCGGCCAGATGGTCTCCGGACATGGTCAGAGCCCTGGCCCGGCAGCCCCCACAGACCCGGTGATATTCGCACGGACCGCATTTTCCCTTGTAGCAGGACGGAGTTCTGAGCTCCACGAAGCGCTCCGATCGGGCCCATATCTCCGGAAAAGGCCGTTTGCGGACGTTTCCGCAGTCCAATTCCAGAAACCCGCACGGCTGGACCGTGCCAACGTGGGAGATGAAGCAGAACCCGATGCCGCCCAGACACCCCCGGGTCATGGCATCGAGACCGAAATTCTCAGGGGTGACGGCCACGCCCTCGGCCTTGGCGCGCTGGCGCATAATCCGGTAGTAGTGCGGAGCGCAGGTGGCCTTGAGGTGCATGTCCGTGGTCTTGCGGAAGTCGTAGAACCAACTCAGAACATCCTCGTATTCCTGGGCGTTGATGATCTCGCTCCGGATCTGGTCGCCCCGGCCCGTGGGCACCAGGAGAAAAATGTGCCAGGCCGCAGCGCCCAACCCCTTGGCCAGATCGAAGATCTCCCTGAAGTGTCCGAGATTCTGCCTAGTGACCGTGGTGTTGACCTGAAAAGGCAGACCCGCGCCCTTCAGATGGCGGATCCCGGCCAGGGATCGCTCAAAGGCTCCGGGCACGCCCCTGAAGTCGTCGTGGAGTTCAGCAGTGGGCCCGTCTAAAGAAATGCTACACCGCTGTACCCCGGCCGAAATCATCTTGCGGGCATTTTCCGGATTGACCAGAGTGCCGTTGGGGGCCATGACGCAGCGTAGGCCCTTGGAGGTGGCGTATCCGACCAGCTCGAAGATATCCGGGCGAAGCAGTGGCTCGCCACCGGTGAAGATGATGATCGGGCTCCCGGTCTCCGGAAAGGTGTCGATGAGGGCCTTGGCCTCGTTCGTGTCCAGCTCATCCGGATAGGGCTCTTCGTGGGCTTCGGCCCGACAATGCTTACAGGCCAGATTGCACGATCTGGTAATTTCCCAGGCCACGAGTCTGAGGGGCGGAATGCCCTGGCCGGAAGGGTGGCCGTGGCCGCTCATTCCCTGTTCCATTCCAGGACCTGCTCGGCGAAATAGGTGATCACGAACCGGGCTCCGGCCCTGGCCAGGCTGGTCAAGGTCTCCATGACCACTGCCCGCTCATCCAGCCAGCCATTGGCAGCAGCGGCCCTGATCATGCTGTATTCGCCGCTGACCTGGTAGGCCCCGACCGGAATGTCGAACCGCTCGCTCACTTGGCGGACCACGTCCAGATAGGGCAGCCCCGGCTTGACCAGAAGGAGGTCCGCCCCCTCGGCCACATCCGCAGCGGCCTCCTGCAGGGCTTCCCGCAGGTTGGCCGGGTCCATCTGATAGGTTTTGCGATCCCCGAACTGGGGGGTGCTTTCGGCCGCCTCCCGGAACGGACCGTAGAAGGATGACGAATACTTGACCGCATAGGACATGATGGGCAGATCCAAGAATCCCTCCTCGTCCAAGGCGGCCCGAATGGCCTCCACCCGGCCGTCCATCATGTCCGAAGGGGCCACTACGTCCGCTCCGGCCCTCGCGTGGGACACGGCCGTCCGGGCCAGGAGGGTCAGGGATGCGTCGTTGATCACCGCACCGTTTTTGACCACTCCGCAATGGCCGTGGGAGGTGTATTCGCACAGGCAGACATCGGTCACAACGAGGAGATCCGGCCATTTCTCCTTGATCATGGCCACGGCCCGCTGCACGATGCCATCGGCCGCATAGGCTCCGACGGCCCGTTCGTCCTTTTGGGCCGGGATCCCGAACAGAATGAGCCCCCGCAGTCCCAGATCCGCGGCCCTGGACACTCGACGTTCGAGGGCCTTGAGCCCGTATTGGCTCTGGCCAGGCATGGCTTTTATCTCTTGGACGAAGTCCTCGTCCTCGCTGTCCACCACAAAATATGGCTGGATGAGGGTCTCAGGCCGGACGACGGTTTCCCGGACCAGATTTCTAATGACCTGCGAACGCCTCAGGCGGCGTCCACGAAAAAAATTCGGCATGAGCTACGGCCTCTTGAATGCTACGGTTTCACGATTCGAACTAGGCGATTTCCTCGTCGGTCAGATAACAGGCCGGATCCGGGGCCCAGATGTCCCCGTAATAGGCTTCAGCCCTGGCCCGAAAATTTCCCCCACAAATGTTTAAAAATCGGCAGGTCGCGCACCGGCCGGTGACGTGGGCCTTCTTGTCCTTGAGCTTGTGTAAAAGTTCGATCTTCGGGTCGGTCCAGATTTCTGAAAAAGGCCGCTCCAGGACGTTGCCGAAGGTATGGTTTCGCCAAAACTGATCGGCGTGGACCTGTCCGTCCCAAGAGATGCACCCGATTCCCCGGCCCGAACTGTTGCCCTCGTTGAACTGCAGAAGTTCCAAAACCTCTGCGGCCCGATCCGGATTCTCCTTGAGCAGCCGGAGATAGACCAGGGGACCGTCGGCGTGGTTGTCCACGGTCAGGATTTCCTTGGGCATGCCGGCCTCAAAAAATTTGCGGCTGGCATCCATGATGTCGTTGACCACTTTCCGGGTCTCTTCATGTCCCAGATCCTCGTTGATCAACTCACTTCCACGGCCCGAATAGACCAGATGGTAGAAGCAGCACCTCGGGACTTCCAATTCCTCGAGAAGCCTGAACACCTCCGGAATTTCGTCAGCGTTCCGCTTGTTGATGGTGAACCTGAGCCCGACTTTAAGCCCGGCCTCTTGGCAGTTTCTGACCCCGTCCAGGGCCCGGCGAAAAGCACCGGTCACACCGCGGAACCGGTCATGAACCGCCTCGCCTCCGTCCAAAGAAATGCCCACATAGGACAAGCCGACCTCTTTCAGTTCGGCCGCCTTGGCCTTAGTGATCAGGGTTCCGTTGGTGGAAATAACCGCCCGCATGCCGCGGTCCACGGCATAGTGGGCCAATTCGGTCAAATCGGCCCGAACCAGGGGCTCTCCCCCGGAAAAAAGGATCACCGGAGCCCCGAAGTCGGCCAGATCGTCGATGATGGCCTTGGCCTGGACCGTGTCGATCTCGTCTCGTCCCTGCTCCCCAACTGCCTGAGCGTAGCAGTGTACGCATTTCAGGTTGCAGCGTTTGGTCATATTCCAGACCACCACAGGCTTTTTGTCCTCGGAAAACTGGAGCAAATGCGAGGGAAGTATTTTGGACTGGCGGCCGTAGCGCAAAGCGTCCGAAGGTTCGACCGTGTCGCAATAGAGCTTGGAAATGCCGATCATGAATTCACCCGTTTTTGGAATGTGTGTTGTCGATTATTGCAAGATGTCGGTGG
The DNA here is from genome assembly GCA_009929795.1 of Deltaproteobacteria bacterium. Classification (NCBI taxonomy): domain Bacteria; kingdom Pseudomonadati; phylum Myxococcota; class Myxococcia; species Deltaproteobacteria bacterium. The sequence continues at coordinate 42,860 of RZZR01000006.1, forward strand.
GAGGCGGGGTAACCTGGATAAGCTGGATCAGGTTGTCCCGGGAATGCTCGAGCCCGGCCAGGAGCTCTCGCCGCTGTTTGACGGGAAGCCTCAAGGCCCCCTTGGCGTCCAAAAGCCGCCGAAGCTCGTCCATCTCGTCGTGAATTCGCCGGAGTTTGGCCATCATGTCCGGATCGGCGGAGCACAGACCGCGAGCCACCCGAACAAGATCCAGAATCTCCCCCGTCAAGGACTGAAGGGCCCGGGGCGTGATTCTCCAATGGATGCGGACCGCCTCATGCCACCACACCCCGAATCGTTCCCAAAGCCGCATGAACTGAGGTACGCCGCCCAAGGCCCGTCACTGCAGGACCAACCCCAGACCGACCAGCACGACGCCAGCCAGCAGGGGCAGCAGCATGGCCAGAAGGACCCTTGCGGCCGATGCCCTGTGTACGCCCATGTACCCGATAAAGGTCGTGACCAGAGCCCAGATAGCCCCGATTATGGCTCCCAGAATCGGGATGACGCCAAGGACCATGGGCGCGCTTCCGTAGGTGATGGCCCTGAAGGTCCCCTCGAAACCCTGGGTCGTGGCCCGGACGAGCATCAGGCACAGATGGCTGAGTCCGGCTCCGATGAACAGGAAAATGGTCAAAAACAACGGGTAGAGGATGAGCATGAGGGCCGCTCCGGCCCCCATAGCCCCGAAACCTATGGCCCCCATACCATCGCCGGGAAACATCGGGGTCAGGCCGATCATCTGCAAAAGAAACTGGGCCACGGCCTGAAGTTCGGCCAGAAGGAGATAGAAGACCAGAGGGCGAAGCAGTCCCCCGCCGGTCTGCATCTTCGAAAAGAAGATCCGGGGGCTGAACATGACTTCCTTGATGGTCTTGAAAAAACCCGGAAAAAAGCCATGGATGTCGAGACGCTCCCATGGAGGGCTCCAGCCTTCGGCCTCGGCCCGGCCTGCCTGGAACTCGCTTTTGTCCCCCTTGGACCCGCCTATCCGGTCCAGATCATGCCAGATGTCCCCGGCCTTGCCCTCGGGTCCGGGTCGGCCCTGGGCGGACATTCCTGTCGGCTGGCTCTGAGCCGATCGCTCGGTCTGTGGGGAAGAGCCCTCAACACCGGGCTGGCCGTTTCCGGCTCCCAAAGTCCGAAATTTGAACTTGTTCTTGCACTTGGGACAGGTGGCCATCTCCGCCCGGGCGGGCAGCTTGTCGTCGGCTACACTCCGACTGAATCCGCATTCAGGACACTTGATGATCATGAGCTCCCTCGCCGCTGGATGTCGTTGATGAGCGTCTCATTGTTCTGCGCAAAGAATTTTCCTATATCGACGAGGATCGAGAATCAAGGCAAAAAAAATGGGAGCCGACTCACGCGGTTCCCATTGGTACCCCTTGGGCCGGAAAATTTTCGCCGGAATTTTGGCTATCTGTAGGCTGAGGCCCCAAGACTCGTGGTTTTGGCCACTTCCGGGCTCTGGACGACGATCTCAGCAAAGGCTGAACGGACTCCCTTGAGCACGTCGATAACCTTGTCAATAAGTTCCTGGTCCATCTGAAGGTTGGCCTTCAAGAGCTGTGTGCTGCAAAAAAAGTACATTTTGTGAAGGTTCTCGGCCACATCTCCCCCCCTTTCAAGATTGAGGGAGCCATCCAGCTCGGCGATGATGTCTAAAGCCTTGGAGATCAGGATTCCCTTTTGGGCGTAGTCCTTTTCGGCCATTTTCTTTTTGGCCTGCTGCAGAAACTTGATGGCCCCGTCATAGAGCATGACCACCAGGCTCCCTGGCGTGGTCGTGGTCACCGAAGTCTGGAAGTAGGCTCGCGCCGCTTGATTCATCGTCTTCCTCCCCGATCATCCTCTGTCATTGTATTTCTACCCGCTTCCATACCGTTCACATTCCGGTCTTTTGTGCTGCTACGTCTTGACGTTCAGCTGTTTGATCTGGCTTTCGAGCTGACTCTTGAGATCGTCGTAGTATCCGAGCATTGACTCGAGATTGGCGAACCGATTGCGCAGATCTCGTTCGTATCTGGAGAGTCTGGCTGCCTCGTACTCAAGCTTTTTGTCGATGCTGGCGATGATGTCCAGATAGTTCTCTTCCAGAATGTTCAGGGTGCCTTCTTCGGCGTCTGTCAGAATTTTCAGCTCATCCACCATCTCCTTGGCCTTGCCGCTTTTCAGCCGAATTTCCCCGCTGTAACTGCCGGGAGTGAGATTGTTGACCTTCAGGGCCAAGCCCTTGGCCGGTCCTTCCATGGCCGTGATCACATACTCTCCGGATTCCATCGACACCGAGGCCGCGTAGCCGCCGATAGAGGCGTTGGTCACCGGTGGGCTCCCCGTGCCTACATCGTAGGTCACTTCGTACACCCCGGCCTTGGTGATGCCCGTGATGGCCGAGTAGTACCTGAAGTCCGTCGAATTCCAGGCCGGCAAAAGATTGGCACCGAAGACCTCGGACAC
>RZZR01000007.1 GCA_009929795.1 Deltaproteobacteria bacterium
GGTCTGCATGCCTTCCTGATCCTCTGAGACCGCGCCCTTGTCCAGGCCGAAGCCCATGTTCCAATAGGACGAACCCACAGTCAGCATCTCGCTGATGCCTAGGTAGTGATTCATGGAGTTGATGGTGTGCACGGATCCGGCCCGTCGGGCCGCAGCCACGCAGGCCCCGGGTTTGCGCCGAAACCAGCCCCCATTGGCCCGGGCGACCATGAAGGCCCGGTCCATGAAGCATTTCAGAGGACCGGCCATGTCTGCGAAATAGACTGGAGATCCGAAGATCAGGCCATCGGCCTCCCGCATCCGCTCCAATGCCTCGTTCAGAACGCCGTCCTTCTGGATGCAGGTGCCGTCCTTGGTCTCCCAGCATTTCCGGCAGGCTAGGCAGCCTGGAATGGCCTTGTGCCCGACCTGGATGATTTCGGTGGCAATGCCTTCGGCCTCCAGTTCCTGACAGACCGTCTGAACGAGCAGGGTCGTGTTCCCGCCCTTTCTGGGACTGCCATTGATCGCTACGACTCTCATTTTCCGTCCTCCTTTACATTATACCGCCGCACCCAGGCCCGTACGGCTTCGATCTGACGCCCGACCGACACCGGGCCTGTTCCTCCCGGGGTTTCTCGCCTGGCCACGGCATTGTCATAGTCCAAAAATGTGAACACATCCTCTCCGATCGATTCGGAAAAATACTGGAGTTCAGCCAGGCTCAAATCTTCCAGGCCGCAGCCCAATTCCTCGGCCCTAGCCACGGCCCGGCCCGTGACATGGTGGGCATCCCGAAAGGGGAGCCCCCGGCCCACGAGATAGTCGGCCAGCTCCGTGGCGTTCAGAAAGCCCGAGCAAAGAGCCGATCGCATCCGTTCCGGCACGAAACCCAGTTCCGAAACCATCCCGGCCATCAAGACCAAGGATGCTGAAACCGTGTCGTGGGCGTCCATGAACGGGGCCTTGTCCTCCTGGAGATCGCGGTTGTAGGTCATGGGCAGACCCTTGAGGATCGTCAGCATGGCCGTCAGGTCGCCATAGACCCGGCCGGTCTTGCCCCGCATGAGCTCAGCCACGTCCGGATTCTTCTTCTGGGGCATGATGGACGAGCCCGTGGCGTACCCGTCGGGCAGGCGGACAAACCCAAAATTCGGGTTGGCCCAGAGAATGATCTCCTCGCAGAGCCGACTTAGATGAGCCATGATCGTGGCCGCGCAGAAGATGGATTCCAAAACGAAATCCCGGTCCGAAACCGCGTCCATGCTGTTGGCGAACACATCGTCAAATCCCAGGTCATGGGCTACAGATTCGGGGTCCAGGGGATAGGTCGTCCCGGCCAGGGCCGCCGCACCAAGAGGAGAGACCCGGGTTCGCCGGTCACAGTCCCGGACCCGGCCGTGGTCACGCATGAACATCCTGGCGTAGGCCAGAAGATGATGAGCCAGGCTGACGGGCTGGGCTGGCTGGAGATGGGTGTAGCCCGGCATAATTGTCCCCCGGTGCTCATCGGCCCTGGCTACCAAAACCTCCACCAGACCGACCAGGCCCAGGCTCCATTGGCTGAGAGCATCGGACACGAAAAGGCGAAAATCCAGGGCCACCTGATCGTTGCGGCTGCGACCCGTGTGGAGCTTGCGGCCCACCGGACCCACCAGCTCCGTCAGCCTAGCCTCGACGTTCATGTGCACGTCTTCCAAATCCTCGCGCCAGACGAATGTCCCGGCCTCGATCTCCCCGGCAACTTCGTCCAGGCCCCGAATCAGGGTTTCGGCCTCGTCGGCCGTCAGCACCCCCTGCCGGGCCAGCATTCGGGCGTGGGCCTTGGAGCCCTCGATGTCCTGACGGTACAGACGCCGGTCAACATCCAGAGAACAGGTGTAGGCCTGAACTCGGGCCTCGGTTCCAGCCGAGAACCGTCCTCCCCACATTGCCCCGCCGGGCTTCTTCTTCACTTCCGTCCCCCATCGGCCCGATCCCGGGCCCCGACGGCCATGAGCCTCAGGCCCTGGAGCCGAATGAACCCGGCCGCGTCGGCCTGGTTGTAGACCTCATCCCGCTCGAAGGTGGCCAGCTCCGGATTGTACAGGGAATATGGGGACTTACGCCCCAACGGCCAGGCCCCGCCCTTGTAGAGGCGCAGCCGGACCGTGCCCGAGACCCGCTCCTGGGCCTTGTCCATGAAAGCCTGCAGAGCCTCACGCTCCGGGGCGTACCAGAACCCGTTGTAGATCATGGACGCGTACCTGGGGATCAGGCTGTCCCTGAGGTTCAAAAGCTCCCGGTCCAGGCACAGGCCTTCCAGATCCCGGTGGGCCGTCTGCAGGATGGTCCCGCCCGGAGTCTCGTACACCCCGCGGGACTTCATGCCCACGAATCGGTTCTCGACCATATCCACCCGGCCGATGCCGTGGCGTCCACCCAGCTCGTTCAAACGGGCCAGCAGGGCCGCCGGGCCGAGCTTCTGGCCATTCACGGCCACGGGATTGCCGGCCTCGAAGTCGAGACTGATCTCCTCGGCCTCGTCCGGGGCCTTCGTCGGATCCACGGCCAGAAAATAGGTCCCCGATCCGGGCTCCAGCCACGGGTCTTCCAGCTCCCCGCCCTCGAAGCTCAGGTGGAGGATGTTCCGGTCCGAGCTGTATGGCTTCTCCTTGGTCACCGGAACCGGGATGCCGTTTTCCCGGGCAAAGGCCAGAAGTTCCGTTCGCGAATGGAGATCCCATTCCCGCCAGGGGGCGATGGTCTTGAGTTCCGGAGCCAGGGCCATGGTCGTCAGCTCGAAGCGGACTTGATCGTTGCCTTTGCCCGTGGCCCCGTGAGCCACGGCCTGGGCCCCGACCTCGCGGGCGATTTCCACCATCCGCTTGGCGATGAGCGGCCGGGCCAAGGACGTGCCCAGCAGATACCGGCCCTCGTACAGGGCGTTGGCCCGGAAGGCCGGGAAGACGAAATCGCGCACGAACTCGTCGCGCAAGTCTTCGATGAAGGCCTTTACGGCCCCGGTCTTCAGGGCCTTCTCCTCCAGACCGTCCAGCTCCTCGCCTTGGCCCAGATCAGCGGTCATGGTCACCACCTCGCAGTCGTAGGCGTACTTGATCCATTTAAGGATCACCGACGTGTCCAGTCCGCCTGAATAGGCCAACACCACTTTTTCAATCTTCATCCTCTCACCTCCGGGCCCGATGGCGCCCTAAATTGTCGTATAGGCCCATTCAAGAATGGCTTTTTGCATGTGCAGCCGGTTCTCAGCCTGATCCCAAACGATGGAGGACGAACCCTCCAGAACGTCCTCGGAGATCTCCTCGCCCCTGTGGGCCGGCAGACAATGGAGCACCTTGGCCCCGGAACCGGCCTTGTCCATCAGGGCTCCATTGACCTGGAACGGGGCAAAGTCGGCCTCACGCTCGGCCTGCTCCTCCTCCTGTCCCATGGAGGCCCAGACGTCGGTGTTCACGTAGTCCGCACCGGTCACGGCCTCGGCCGGATCGTCGGTCAACAGGACCTTGGCCCCAGACTGTCTGGCCCGGGCCAGTATCCCGGCATCGGGCTCATAGCCCTTGGGCGTGGCCAGACGCAACTCGAACCCGAACAGGGTCGAGGCGTTGATCCACGAGTGGGCCATGTTGTTGCCGTCACCGATCCAGGCCACCTTCAGGGAGGCCAAATCAGGGGTCCGCTCATACATGGTCAGCATGTCGCTCATGACCTGGCAGGGGTGGAACTCGTCCGTCAGGGCGTTGATGACCGGAAATCCGGCAAAGCGATCGAACTCCTCGACCACGGTCTGGCCGAAGGTCCGGATCACGGCCCCGTCCACGTACCGGGCCAGAACCCGGGCCGTGTCCCTGATGGGCTCGCTCCGGCCCAGCTGGCAATCCCTGGGCGTCAGGAAGATGACGTCCCCGCCCAGATGACGAATGCCGACCTCGAAAGACACCCTGGTTCGGGTGGAGGCCTTCTCGAAAATCAGGGCCACCATCTTGCCCCGCAAGAGATCGCTCCGCTCCCGCTTTCGCTTCATCTCCCCGGCCCGCCTGACCAGGCCCATGGCCTCCTCGGCGGTCAGGTCCAGAATGGTCAAAAAACTCTTCACGCTCGCTCCCGTGCTGAAATCAGTGGAAACGGTCCTACTAAACCCGGCCCACGCGATCTGTAAAGACCGGGGCAGGGCCGGTTCCAAAAACGAAAACGGCGGCCGAAGCCGCCGTAAATCGACACGAAGAACCTGGATCAGGCCCGTCTTCGGACCATGGCCAGCCGGATGACCAGCCAGACAATACCCAGTAGCAGCCATGTCTCCCAATGACTCGACCCGGAATTCATGACGCAGCCTCCGCCGCCCCCGCCACCACCCGGACCGGGATCGGTGGAGTTCGAAACGGTCAGGTCAGGTGGCTTCCAGCCCTGGGGCGGGTCCATGAGAATGATGATGCCACGGTCTCCACTGACGGGCTCCTTGGTCCACAGCCCGGCCATTCTCCGACCGAACCCCATCTGCCCATACATGATATCCGTTTGAGCGCCTGCCGGATCGACGAGATACCCGGCGATGATTCCATTCACAAGCAGGCTGGTCAGGCCGGTTGGCCACTGCCCATTGGTCAAACCATCGACCGCCTTGAAACGCGCATCCGCTGGAGGGCTGTATGGATAGTCCGGCTCGAGGATGCCGTATTCTGGAATATTTTTTCCTCCGGACACTCGAACTTTGGAAATATACCATGGCAAAACCAGCTCGGCCTGGGAAAAACTCACCGGACCGGCCTTGAACAAAATGCACAAACTACATGAATCCAAGAGCCAGACCATGACGTCCTTGTTGCGACTCATTTTGGCAGATACCAATGTCTCTCCTCCAAGGGCTCCGGAAAGAGTGCCGAGTGGAGACATAGCCAACGGCCCCATAGGGGGGAACCATCTCGGTCCGCTAGCGACAACCAATCCAATATTATCAAATTGCACAAACCCCGCATCCGTGCCCGGCGTGCCGGGTTGCCATAGAAAATAATGCCACGTGCCGGTCAAATCGCCTTGAGTGAACACCCCACCATCGCGGACCCAAAAAACCTGCTCCATGTGAGTCATGGTCGTGCCGGTCAAAAATTGACCGGACAACTGAGCCACCTGATTGTCCGAGCAGACCGTGCCGGATACGATCTTGACCTCACCAGGGGCTGATGTCTTGAAGTACCCGGCCAGATTCTTGTCGATGTCGAGATAGACGTTTCCGTTGACGGTTTTTCTCGGCTCGACCGGGCAAACAAAATTCAAATGACTGTTCACCAAATTTCCATAAATATTTACAGTCCAAAAACCCGAATACATCTTTTCAAGGGCGCCGGACGCTTTGAGTTCGGCACCAAACACATGCCAATCGCCATCAACCGAGGCGTCTTCCTCTCCTACTCTGATGATAATCTGTTCTTCGTCTACGTTTCCCAAATTATCTGTCACCGTACACTTGGCCACGTACAGCCCGTTCGCAGTATAACTGTGACTTTCCAAGGGAGATCCGAGATTTATCGTACTATTATCGCCAAAATCCCAAGAATATGTCATTATATCCGCAGGGATGAAGGTATCACAACGAAAAGCCACGCTCAACGGGGCCGGTCCAGCTTGAGGATTGGCCGTAAGCTGTCGAATCAGACTTGCTCCATCTTTGAAAACAGTTACAAAAAATGAATCCATCTTCGGTGGATGAGATGCATAATTTACCGTACATTTCACCTCGTAATAGCCTGGAGTGGTGTATGAATGGGGAACCATATATAGTCCGCCCAAAATTGGCGCACTTCCATCACCAAAATCCCAATCATAACCAATAATTGCACTTGGCGGGCTTAATTCATCACATCTACAGACAACATCCAAAGGAACTTTTCCCTGTGGAGGATTGACGGTCACCACCGGCACCGCCCAAGCATGGCAAAAAGAGAACACCACCCCCAATAGAACCACCATCGACAAAACCTTTCTAACCGCAGAATCTCTTTGCATACCCTACAACCCTCCTCCTCCGCTGTTTCCGCCACCACCATCCCCCACGCTTCCTTTACTCCCCTCCGACCCTACGGGTCGTTGCTCATTCACGCACGGCTCCTCGAAAAGCCCGATCCGTTCCTCCTTGACCACCCGGCACTCGCTCAACCGATAACTGGCCGCGGAACTGGGGGTACCCCGGTACCCAGGGCCGTTCACGCAATTGGAATCGTTGAAGCCCCGACCATAGCCGCCACAACCGTTCAAAAGGACCAAGGCCAGAATCACTCCGGCCAGCATCACTTTGGGCATCGCCCACCTCCATCGTCGGAAATTCTTTCCCGATGCGTCAATAAAATGCATCCAGTTCCCTGCGCCAGTCCCAGCAATGGTTCCAGGCCTTGACCGGCTTGCCCATGTCCACGGCCAGGACGTTGGCCACGGTCCAGACCGGCGACTCGGGCATCCGGCTTTTCCTGTTGAACAAGATGTAGTCCTGATCCAGAAAATGCTCCACCCGGCCGGCGTGGTCGAAGGACCAGATCACCTCGCCACTGTCCACGTCGTAGATGTCCACGACCATGGACATGGAGGTCACCCCCTGGGTCCCGCCGTTGAGATAATAGGGAACCCGCCCCCGGACCACGAGATCGAGTCCTTGTTCCTTGGCCAGAGCCAGAGCCTGATCCCGGTCCTTCCATCGCTGGTCCTCAAGAAAGACGAACCTGGGAAAGACCCGCAGGCCGACCCAATTCTTCCAAACCATCCGACCGAGTTCCTTGCCCACCTGATGTCTGTCGTTCATGGCCTGCTCGATCTCGAAGGGCAGGCACAGGGCCGTCAAAGGCACCGGCGGATTGGACTCGGGCATGACCGAGACCGGACCGGGCGAGCGCTCCACACAGGCCTCCTGATAGACGACCTGGGAGCCAATCCTGGGCTCCCAGGATGCGTCGGTCCATTTGCACTGGCACCCGGCGCAGCACAGGGCCGTCAAGGCCAGAACGATGATTCGTGCCATGCTTCCGTCCTGATGAAATGAGGTTTGAAATGGTTTTTGGACGGAAGAAATGCAAGAATCCGGCCAAGGTCCGGCTAAAAAATGGTCCTGATCCGACCTGAATTCAGGGAAGAAACGATGATGCTCGGGTCAATTCGTCAGAGCTTTGACCCTGGCCCGGGCCTGCCCGACGATTTCGGCCTCGCCGTCCACTTTCCGGCCACGCATGAGGATTCGCCCGTCGCAAATGGTCGTGTCCACGCAATCGCCGTGGGCGCTGTAAACTAGATTGGAAATCAGGTTGTGGTTGGGCACCAGGGCCGGATGATCGAGATCCACCAGAATGCAATCGGCCAGCTCGCCGACGGCGATTTCGCCTCCGTCCAAGCCAAAGGCCCGATATCCGCTCCTGGTGGCCGCCCGGAAAGACTCCTCTGCGGTCACGGCCGTGGGATTCATGAGCTGATACTTGGCCCACAGGGCCGAAAACTTCATCTCCTCGAACATGTCCAGATTGTTGTTGGAGGAACACCCGTCGGTGCCCAGGGCCACGTTCACGTTTTGATGCAAGAAATCGCGAAATGGAAAGGCCCCGGAGCAGAGTTTCATGTTCGAAACGGGGCAATGGGCCAGGGAGGCCCCGGAGGCGGCCAGGAGATCCCGCTCCCGTCCGTCCAGCCAGATGGCATGGACCAGAATCGTCTGCGGCCCAAGCAGGCCGAGGTTGTACAGATACTCTACCGGCCGGCAACCGTGAGCGGCCAGACAATCGTCGACTTCCCCCTTCGTCTCGGACACATGTATCTGAACGAAAAGGCCATATGTGGCCGAATAATCCCTGGCCCATTCCAGGCCCTGGCGGGAGACCGTGTAAATGGAATGGGGGCCGAGACAGAAACCGAGGCGGTCCGGCCAATCTCGACTAGCTTCCATGGACAAGGATATCCTGGACTGCAATTCGCCCAGCCGACTCGAATCATTCATATCGATAAAGTCTCCGCTGAGACGGGCCCGCAGGCCCATTTCGCTCACGGCCCGGACAATGCCCGGCAGATGCCAGTACATGTCGGCAAAAAAGGTCGTGCCCGATTTGATCATCTCCAGACAGGCCAGACGGGTTCCCGTATAGACATCCTCTTCGGTCATTCGGACTTCAAAGGGCCAGATATGCTCCGCCAGCCAGGAGTGGAGCTCCATGTCGTCGGCATAGCCGCGGAGCAGAGTCATGGCCGCATGGGTGTGGGCATTGGCCAAACCGGGGAGGATGGCCAGATTCGAGGCGTCGATGACTTCATCAGCCGCCTGGCCCAGATTCGGACCAATGACTGAAAACCGATTGCCATCGATAAACACGTCCTGCCGCATGCCGTCCAGCAAACCGTTTTTGATCAGCAGACTCATTCAACCCACCTCGCTGAATTACGTTCTCTTCCATGACGGTCTCCAGACAGAAGCAATGACGGCGGGCATTGACAGTCCGGGATGATCATGGACAAAAGGACCCGGTCAACGGGTATCGTGACCGGCGGCACGCCGACGTTTCATTTTTCATAAACCGACATTCCCACGGGGTCCAACACATAATGACCAGCAAAATTTTCGACGTCGTCATCGTCGGCGGAGGCCCGGCCAGGCTCTTTGCCGCCCACTACCTAGCCCGGCATTCCAACCTCGACGTCCTGCTCATCGAAAAGGGCAAGGCTCCCCTTGTCCGCCGCTGCCCCATGAAAGGCACGGACGAATGCCTCCATTGCCGCCCCTGCAACATCCTCTCCGGCTTGGGCGGAGCCGGACTCTTTTCCGACGGCAAATTGAATTTCATCCATCGTCTGGGCAAGACCGACCTGACGCAGTTCATGTCGGCCACCCGGGCCGAGGATCTCATCCGCGAGACCGAAGCCATCTTCAACGAGTTCGGCATGGACGGCGACGTCTACCCGACCGACATGGACACGGCCCGAGCCATCCGCAAGAACGCCAAGAAGTACGGGGTCAACCTGCTGGTCATCAAGCAGAAGCATCTGGGCAGCGACCGTCTGCCCCACCACATCAACGCCATGGTCGAATCTTTGACTGGACGGGTCGAGATGCGAACCGGAGAGGAGGTCAAGACCGTCGAGGTGACCGACGGTCGGGTCCGATCCGTGACAACGGATCAGGCTACCTACCGAGCCAGAAACGTCATCCTGGCTCCGGGCCGGGTCGGAGCCGAATGGATGTCCCGCCTGGCCCAGGAGCACGGTCTTGGCCTGTACCAGCGAGGCATCGAGGTGGGTGTCCGGGTCGAGGTCCACAACGAGATCATGCAGGACCTCTGCTCCATCGTCTACGACCCGACCTTCTTCATCCAAACCAACAAATACGACGATCAAACCCGGACCTTTTGCACCAATTTCGGCGGCTACGTGGCCCTGGAAAACTACCAAAGCTTCGTATGCGTCAACGGCCATGCCTACATGGACCACAAATCCGAGAACACGAACTTCGCCTTCCTGTCCAAGGTGGTCCTGAACGATCCGGTCACGGACAACCAGTCCTACGGCGAATCCATCGGCCGCCTGTCCACTCTCATCGGCGGCGGCAAGCCCATCCTCCAGCGATTCGGCGACCTCAAGCGCGGCCGTCGGAGCACATGGTCGAGAATCAGGAACAGCTATATCGAACCGACCCTCAAAAGCGTGGTCTGCGGCGACATCGCCATGGCCCTGCCCGAGCGAATCCTGACCAACATCGTCGACGGTCTGGAAAAATTGAACAACGTCGTCCCGGGCGTGGCCAACGACGAGACCCTCCTCTACGCCCCGGAGATCAAGTTCTTCGCCACCCAGGTGGAAACTGACAACGACCTCCAGACCTCCGTCCAGGGCCTCTACGTGGCCGGAGACGGCCCCGGAGTGGCCGGCAACATCGTCTCGGCCAGCGCCACCGGACTCGTCCCGGCCAAGGCTATTGTCGCCAAGACCCAGGCTCTGTAGCCCCGAGACCAAAAGCCCTTTCGACACCATTGGCAGCATCGACGGAGAAACCATGCTCACCGACAACATATTGGACCTCATCGGCAACACCCCCCTCATCCGCCTGAAGGACGAACCCATCTACGCCAAGGCCGAATTCCTCAATCCCGGGGGAAGCATCAAGGATCGGGTGGCCCTGGCCATGCTCGAAGGGGCCGAACGCGACGGCCGCCTCGGACCCGGGTCCGTCATCGTCGAGCCCACCTCGGGCAACACCGGCATCGGCCTGGCCCTGGTCGGCCGGCTCAAGGGCTACACGGTGCGCATCGTCATGCCCGAGAACATGAGCGAGGAACGCAAGAAGCTCATTACCTCCCTTGGCGCCGAACTCATCCTCACTCCTGCCCGGGAGTCCATTGCCGGGGCCGTGCGCGTGGTCAGGGAAATGCAGGCCGCCGACCCCGAAATCTTCGTCCCCCAACAATTCGAGAACCAGGACAACCCTCGAGTCCACTATCAGGAAACGGCCCGTGAGCTCTGGCGTCAGACTTCGGGCAATATCGACTGCTTCGTGGCCGGGGTGGGCAGCGGCGGAACCCTTCAGGGCATTGGAACCTTCCTCAAGGAGCACCGGCCCGGGATCCGCATCGTGGCCGTGGAGCCTAAGAACGTCTCGGCCCTCCTTGGCCACGAGCCTGGTCTGCACCAGATTCAGGGCATCGGAGACGGTTTTGTTCCCGCCGTCCTGGATGTCTCCATCGTGGACGAAATCATCGAGGTCACCGATGAGGACGCCATCGAAACCACCCGGGAACTCGGCCGCAACTTCGGCCTGCTGGTGGGCATTTCCTCCGGGGCCAATGTCTGGGCGGCCCGACGACTCGTCGAGCGCGGCTGCGGCAGCGTGGCCACCATCCTTCCCGACCGGGCCGAACGCTATTTCAGCACCGCCCTCATGTAGAGTCGAAGCCTTTTGCCTCCTCAGACGCCCCGTTCGGGTTCAACCCGTACTGTATCTTTCTTCGGCCCTTCGTGCTAGGACTCCGAACGTGGACAAAAGATTCGAAATCGCCCCTTTCCGGAAGGAAACGCAGTCTGGAGATCACAACCATGGACATTCTCATAAAGTCTGAACAGGGCATGCCCCCATACCTGAACAACATCCCCATCGGGATTCTGCTCGTCAACGCAGAGCACGAGATATGCGGGGTGAACACTGCGGCCGTGGGCATGCTCGGCATGGAAGAACACGATATCTGCGAACTCATCAACACACCCGATCCCCAACGTCTGAATTGTCATTTCTGGCAATCGTTGTCCCGACTGATCAAAAACGAGGAAAACGGACCATTTTTCATTTCCCATTACAGCGTGGGCAAAGGGGAGAGCAAATATCTGATCGTCAACTCGTCCGAGGTGGCCTTGGGCGACCATGTGCATGGCCATGTCGTCTGCATCGATGTCATCACCCACGAGCAGCTCAAGGGACTCAAGGACTACGCCATTTTGAACTCCAGCAGCGCCTTGCACAAAGACCGGTCCGAAGCACTCCTGCAGTTGTCGCAATCGGTCTCCCACCAGATCCTCAACCCGATCATGTCCATTTCCGGTTTTTCCAGGCTCGTTCTCAAAAACGAAGGACTCGACTCCATCTGCCGCAAACATATGCAGGTAATCGTCAAGGAGGCAATCCGCCTGGAATCCATCGTCAAGGCCCTCTCCAGCTATGCAGGCATGAATCCGAAAGCGAGAAAACGGATCGTTCTCGACGAACTGATCCATGCAATGGAGGAAACGCTCTCCAAGGAATCGGCCCTGAAGGCTAGGCCGCACTCCCTGAATGTCAAAACCGAAGGCAAAACAGGTCATTTCTGGGGCGAGCCTCGCCTGATTACCATCGCTTTCCAGGAAATCATGAAAAACTGCGTCGATTTCAGCTGGCCGGAAAAAGTATCTGTATCCATCAAAGTCGAAGGTGAGGCCCAGGGTCTGACGTTCAGGATCGAGGACCAGGGCATGGGCCTCAGGAACGAGTCCGTCTCCTTTGTCTTCGACCCGTTCTTTTCGACCAAACCCGATGGCATCGGCATGGGTTTGACTAGGGCCAGGCGAGGAATTCTCGAACATCGGGGCGATATTGATTTCAAAAGCGAGCTTGGCAAAGGGTCTACAGTGACCCTCTTCATCCCGCAACGCCAACGACAAAATCAGCAGAGCTGAGAGAAAGTCCTACCAGTCCCGGGAAAAACCAGGGGCCGACCACTGCATCGCGGCCGACCCCATGAATGTCCACAAGACTGTCGAACCTAGCCTATGGCCGTGGAGCCTTCCTCCCTGGTTCTGACCCTATAGGATTTCAGGATTTCCTGGACGAAAATCACCCCGTCCCCCTCCTTGCCGGTGTAGGCCCCCTTCATGATGGCCTCCACGGCCGCGTCCACGAAGGTGTCGTTGACCCCGATCTCCAATCGAACCTTCTTGAGCAGGTTCACTTCCATGACCACTCCCCGGTAGGTTTCGGTAAATCCCTTCTGCCTGCCGCTGCCCAAAACGTTGGTCACGGACATATTGAAAATCTGCCGGGAATAGAGTTCCGCCTTGACCGCATTCAGGCTTTCGGGCCTGACGAATGCAATGATCATCTTCATAATCCGATTCCTCCGGCTTATTCCGTGGTAAAAATCTGGAACCCGCTGTAGGACTCCATGCCGTGTTCGCTGATGTCCAGGCCCTTGAGCTCCTCTTCCCTCGTCACCCTGATCCCGACGATGGCTTTGATTGCCAGAAAGGCGAGCAGGCCGCAGCCGAAGGCCCAGACAAAGGCCGTGCCCACACCCAAGAACTGAATGAGAAGCTGGCCGATGCCTCCCCCATACAGAAGACCGGTCAGATCGCCATACCCGGGTGCGGCGAAGATCCCGACACAGATCGTTCCCAAGGCCCCGCACACCCCGTGTACGGAAACGGCGCCCACCGGATCGTCGATCTTGAGGACCTTGTCCAAGAACTCGATGGACAAGACCACTGTCAGGCCGCACAGAATACCGATGACGATGGCCCCGACCGGTGAAACTTCGAAGCATCCGGCCGTAATGCCCACCAGGCCGGCCAGAACTCCGTTCAGGCTCATGGATATGTCCGGCTTGCCGAATCTGATCCAGGCCATGATCATGGCGCCAAGGGCTCCGGCCCCGGCGGCAAGACTCGTGTTCACCGCAATGTACCCGATGGTTCCATCGGCCGTGGTCGTGCTTCCGGGATTGAACCCGAACCAGCCGAACCAGAGGATAAAGACGCCCAGGGCTGCCAAGGGCATGTTGTGCCCGGTGATGGCCCGGGACTTGCCGTCAACGCTGTATTTCCCGGTCCTGGCCCCGAGGACGACGGCCCCGGCCAGCCCGATCCAGGCCCCGACAGAGTGGACCACGGTCGAACCTGCGAAATCCACGAATCCCAGCCCCTCAAGCCACCCCGCGCCCGAATCGCCGAGCCACAAACTTCCCCAGGCCCAATGGCCGAAAATGGGATAGATGAATCCGGTGACAACAAGACTGACGATGACGTACGCCTCGAACTTGGTCCGCTCGGCGATGGCTCCGGAAACGATGGTCGCCGCCGTGGCCGCGAACACGGACTGGAAGAACCAGAAAGTCAGGGTCCACTGACCCTCGGCTGTGGTCGCGTCCGTTCCGGCCAGACTGAAGCCCGATGACCCGAACCAGCCGCCCACATCCGTCCCGAACATGAGCCCGAAACCGATGAGAAAAAAAATCACCGACCCGGCACTGAAGTCGAGGACATTCTTCATGATGATGTTCCCGGCGTTCTTGGCCCTGGTGAATCCCGTCTCGACCATGGCGAACCCGGCCTGCATGAACATGACCAGAACCGCCGCCAATAGCGTCCAAAGAATATTGGCGTTGGCCTGGCTCAAAAACTCTTCGGCCTGGGCCGTCTCCGGAACCAAGGCGATCAATGCTCCAATCAGCATGGGCGCGGCCCATATCTTCCTCTTTCTCAATTCCATGGCACTTCCTCCTGGGCTGAGTTATGACGATGTTGGAGACAGGGCAAAATATGGACCGAAATTTCAACATACTGATTCTCATGAATTATTTTTATTCAACGAAAAGAGGATTGGCTAAAAAATTACAAAATTGGAATTATAGAATAATAATCTGGGATATATTTAAGTAAAATTGCTAAAAATGAAAAAGCCGGCTCAATACCGGCTTTTTGTGAATTTCAACCCAGTCCCAAAAGGTACTATTCGGCCAATTAATAAAAAAAATGAAACATAATATATTTATTTATTAATATTTACCCAAAATCATCAATTTATTCCCACACTCGAGTCGACAATATCGGGAATCCGGACATTCTCCCAAAATTCCATCCCGAACACAGCCCGGTACTCGTCACCTCCCAGCAAAGCCTGGCATCGGCGGGCAAACTCACCCAAATGAATTTCCAATTCATCCATATAGGCCTGCCTGGACATTTCGCCTGTTTCCCATCGATCGTCGAGGTCGGCCTTATTTTCGAGCAACCGATTCTGGGCCTCGACCATCTCCGGGGCAAGGGCGTACGCCCGATCGGGCCCAAGATGTTTCTCGACGAGGAGGATGAGCAACTCGTTCAGATATCCCCGCCAGAGATCGCTTGCCTTGGCCTTGCTATCGGGCTCGACATGGACCGGGTGACCGAACCAGGCCTCGAACAACGCTCTTTCCGATCTCTTGGACCCAGCCGTTACCTCCACGCGCGTCGCGTTGAGCCCTTGCGGCTCTGGGGCCTTTTGCAGACAGAGTTCCAAAGCATAGGATCCATAGGGCCATCCCGTGAACCCGTAGGTCCCATAGATGGCTGCAAAAAAAGCATACCCCCTGGCCTTGGCCACGGTCTTGCCCGTGTAGTAGAGGCCCCTATTGGCGCATTGATGGCAGACCCCGATCTGCCCGTACAGACCCAGAGGCCACTTGCACGGTTCCTGGGAGGCTAAAAAATCAACGGTCGTCAGGTCTACCGTCCCATTTGTCCGTGTTTCTTCAAGATATAAGCCTCCATCACTCTTTCCGAAGCATCCCCACCTCGACGTGGCGTTGTCCGAGGTCAGGGCCTTGAGATAAGTATGGTCGGCCTGCTCGGCTGCGATGATGGTAGAATACACCTCGGACCACAGGCTGCCCATGACATGAGCTTCCGGTTCATCGAAATCGTCACTTCCACCGCATCCCACCTGGAGAACCGCGCCGACCAGGACCAGAGATCCCAAGATCGCCACGATCTCGACAAGTCGTCGGCCTCGATCAATCATGATCCTCCCTCCTCATGTTGACGGTTTCTCGATATCCTGACGGGCCCGGATATCCATCAGATGAGCATACTTCAGAAAGCCGTAGTACATGGAGTTGACAGCCAGTAAAAATCCGGCCCGGCCGTCCAAAAATCCCCGCTTTAAAACGTAGTATTTGAGAAAATAGCCCAGACCGTGCCCGACGGCCTTGACCAGGCCTGCCTTTCGACCCTGGCGGTGCATCTCCTCGGCTGCCTTGAGGGTATAATAGTTGATTTTGTCGATATGTTCGGTCAGATCCCGATACGGGTAGTGAACGATATGTCCCGGCAGGCTCTCGACCCTGCCTCGGGACCGGAAGCCGTAGTGGGGGCCGGAATGATGGATCTCGGTGGTGTCAAAACGGAAGACCCGGAGCAGACGGTCCGGGTACCACCCGCTGTGACGCATGAACCGATCCAGATAATACGAGGATCTGGAACACATGAATCCGTCGGGCCCATTGGATGGCATCCCGTCAAGGGCCCGGATGGTCGCATCCCGAAGGGTGTCGTCCATGGCCTCGTCCTGATCGAGCGAAACCACCCAGCCCGAACCAATCCGCTCGAAGGCGAACCGGAACTGGGGCACAGGCCCCTCCCAGGTCCGGAGCAGCACCTCGGCTCCGTGCTCCCTGGCCACCTCGACCGTGGCATCGGTGCTCTTTGAATCGACCACGAGAATCCGGTCGCAAAAATCCAGGCTACGGAGACAGTCGGCCAGAAGCCTCTCCCCGTTGAAGGTCAGAACTAGACCGGTCACGGGCTGCTTCACGATACTCCCCGTCCGGCCATCCAGGCCTCCAGAACCGACCGGATCTTTTCAAAAACCTCGTCCACATGGCCGGCGGCCTCGATGATTTGAAACCGGTCTTGGTGCAAGGCCGCCCAGGTCAGGTAACCTTCCCTAACCCGGCCATGAAAGGCCAGACTCTCGGCCTCGAAACGCCCTTCGGAAGAGGCCTTGTTCTCCTTGAGGTTCCGGGTCAAGGCCCGTTTCAGACCCACCTCCGGAGCCAGGTCCAGCAACAGGGTCAAATCGGGCCAGAGTCCGGACACCGCCACCTCGTTCAGGCCTTGAAGCAGCTTTGGATCCAGCCCTCGGCCGTACCCCTGGTAAACCACGGTCGAGTCCGCATACCTGTCGCAGACGACGATCCCTCCGCGTTCGAGGGCTGGGCGGATGAGAGAGGAAACATGCTGAGCCCTGTCGGCGAGATAGAGGAAGAGCTCACTCAAAACATCCAGATTCGAATTGGCCGGGTTCAAGAGGATCCGCCGAAGTTCCGCACCCAGGGAACTCCCCCCCGGCTGACGGGTTCTGACGACCTCCCGCCCGAGGGACTTCTCGAGATATCCGGCCAGCAAATCAGCCTGGGTGCTCTTGCCGCATCCTTCAATGCCTTCCAGTGTTATGAACATGGTTTTCCTTTGTCGACGAAATATTCAGAACGGGGGCTCGTCCGCAAGGCCGTCCTCGTTGAAGGACAGCGGAATGGTCAACTGGGTTGTGGACTTCGATCTAGGTCGTGGATCGTCTTTCGGCGGTCTGACCGGCTGAAAGAGAAAACGATTCATGGACCGGACATACGGGCTCCAATGTCCGGGTTCCACCTCGTTCAGTGCCTCCTCGGTTGTCTTGAGCTTGGCATCCATATTGTCCGCTAGATGCAGAACCCATGCCTCGGCGGTCTTGGGTCTTCTTGGTGCCCCGAACTCATATTCCCCGTGGTGACTGAGAAGCAGATGCTTGAAGTGGAGGATATCGTCCTCGCTCAGGCCCTTGGCCTTCTCCAGAAACGGATTCAGCACCAGCAGGCCCATGACCACGTGCCCCACCAGCCGACCCTGATTGGTGTAGTCGCGAGACAGCCCTGAACTCAATTCCCAGGCCTTGCCCAGGTCGTGGAAGGCTGCCGCGGCAAGAAGACAGTCCCGATCCAGGATTGGGTACAGGCGGGATATCTCCAGGCAGATCTGGCACACGGCCAAGGTGTGCTCGAGCAATCCTCCAGCGTAGGCGTGATGGATGGATTTGGCTCCGGGCGCCCAGAGCAACGCGGCCTTGATCTCATCATCTCCCAGAACCCTGGCGCAGAAACGCCTCCAGGATTTCGATCCAATCTCCCGGCGGAGCAATTCGGCCAGACGGACCCACAATTCCTCCGGCGGAAGGTCCGACATGGCCAAAAAATCGGCCATGTCTACTTCGCTCTCATCCACAGTTTCCAGGGAATCGACGATCATCTGAACCTGGTCGTTGAAATTCGTGGCCTTGCCGGAAACAACGACAAAGAGTCCAGACTGGAGTTCCCGGTATTGACCGCTCTGGGGACTCCAGATCCGACCGGGCATCTCACCCGTCTTGTCCATGATCCGAAGACTCCAAAAGGGCCCGTTCTTTGCCTGGCCCAGTCTGGCTTCGGCCAGATAAAAAACGTCCTGGACCGCATCCCCGGACTTCAATTCCGAAACGAACCGTGTTTTTTTCTTCACGTATTGCCAACCCTTCTGGCTTTGGGTAGAAAAACAAACGTCAGGACATGGCCTGACACACCCCATGAAAACTACAATTAAGGACAATCCCCGGCCTTTGGCAAGACCGGACCGGGTTGTCTTGCACCGGCAAACGCTACCATGCACATTCTTTTGACCAATGATGACGGAATTCGTGCCATCGGCCTGAGAAGCCTCTACCAAGCCCTGGTCGCAGCCGACCACCGGGTCACCGTGGTCGCGCCCATGACCGAACAGAGCGCGGTGGGACACGCTGTGACCATGTTCTCCCCTCTGCGGCTTAAGCTGGTGGAAGAAGCTGGATTCGTGGGACACGGCGTGTCCGGAACCCCGGCCGATTGCGTCAAGTTGGCCCTGGCTTCCCTGCTGGACTCGACGCCGGACAGAATTGTTTCCGGAATCAACAGTGGGGCCAATGTCGGAGTGGACATCCTCTACTCGGGAACGGTGTCTGCGGCCACTGAAGGGGCCCTGACCGGCATTCCCGCACTGGCCGTTTCCGTCGACGACTACCGGCCGACGGATCTCGCCCATCAGGCCAGATTCGCGGCCTCCTTCCTTGAATCTCCAGTATGGGAAAATCTGCCCGAACGCTGCGTTCTGAACCTCAACCTCCCCGCCGGTCCCTTTTCCGCCCACAAGCCACTGCGGGTCTGCCCCCAGACCACGGCCGTCTACAGCGACGAATACGATATCAGGATCGACCCCCGGGGCAACCCCTACTACTGGCTCCACGGGCAGATTCCTCGAGATCGGCTTGGACCTGGAACCGACCGCGAACTCTTGGACCGGGGACATATCACCCTGACCCCACTTCGATTTGATTTTACAGACCATGCATTGCTCGACCGAATCGCCGCTGTGTGCGCACCGATGGACCCGGTCGAATTCCTCTCAAAAGACTAAACCCAGGAGGTTATTATGCCGCTCACTTCACCCAAAGACATGTTCGCAAGGGCCTACAAGGAAGGCTTCGCCGTCGGTGGATTCAATGTCAACAACATGGAAATAATCCAGGGCATCATGGCCGCCGGGGAGGCTGAACGATCCCCCCTCATCCTCCAGGTTTCGGCTGGAGCCCGCAAGTACGCCGGGCAAGAATACATTATCGGTCTGGTGGAGATCGCCACCCGGGACAGTGATCTTCCGGTGGTCCTCCACCTGGACCACGGTCCGGATTTCGAGATGTGCAAAAACGTCATAGACGGTGGATTCACCTCGGTCATGATCGACGGATCCCATCTGCCTTACGAGGAGAATATCGCCGTGACCAAAAAAGTCGTTGACTATGCCCACGGCAAGGGGGTCTGGGTGGAGGCCGAACTGGGGCGGTTGGCCGGCATCGAGGAACATGTCCAGTCCGAGGAGAACGTTTACACCGACCCCGACCAGGCCGTTGAATTCGTTCAGCGCACCGGGTGCGACTCTCTGGCCATCGCCATCGGGACCAGCCACGGGGCCTACAAATTCAAGGGCAAACCTCGTCTGGACTTCGATCGGCTCGACAAGATCACCTCCCTCTTGCCCGACTATCCCCTGGTCCTTCACGGGGCCTCTTCGGTCATTCCCGAGTACGTTGAAATGGCCAACGCCTACGGGGGCAAGATCGCCGGAGCCAGGGGCGTTCCCGAGGACCTGCTCCGCAAGGCCGCCGCTTCAGGCGTCTGCAAGATCAACATCGACACCGACATCCGCCTGGCCGTGACCGCCGTCATCCGCAAGCATTTTCAGGAACACCCAGACCATTTCGATCCTAGGCAATATCTGACCCCGGCCCGCCAGGCCGTCCAGGACATGGTCCGGCGCAAGATCCGCCAGGTCCTGGGTTCCTCCAACAAGATCGACTAACCAAGCAAGGAGCGCATCATGCCCGTAAGAATCGGAATGAACGGCTTCGGCCGCATCGGAAGGTACATGGCCCGAATTCTTGCCGGAAGCAAAACCGCCGAACTTGTCGTGGTCAATGCCCGGGCATCCAACCACGATCTGGCTCACCTTCTGAAATACGATTCCGTTCACGGAATCTTCCCAGGATCCGTGCAAGCCAACGAGGAAGGCTTTCTGCTCGATGGAAAACAGGTCGCCGTCACCCGTCAGGGCCCCGGAGAATGGAAATGGTCGGATCGTCAGGTCGATATCGTTCTGGAGACGACCGGCAAATTCAACGACAGGGCCAGCTGCGAAAAGCATCTGTCCTGCGGGGCCCGCAAGGTACTGGTCAGCGCCCCGGCCAAACAACCGGATCTGACCGTGGTCATGGGTGTCAACGACAATCTCTACGATCCGGAAAAACATCGAATCGTTTCCAACGCCTCCTGCACCACCAATTGTCTGGCCCCGGTCTGCCACGTTCTCCACGATAGATTCGGCATTGAACACGGCATGATGACCACCATCCACTCCTACACCATGAGCCAGCGCATCCTGGACGGCTCCCACAAGGATCTCCGACGGGCCCGGGCGGCGGCCATGTCCATGATCCCCACAACCACAGGAGCGGCCAAGGCCGTATTCGAGGTCATACCTGAGTTGAGCGGACGCCTCTTCGGCATGGCCATTCGGGTTCCCACCCCCAATGTCTCGCTGGTCGACCTGGTGGTCAGGCTCGAAAAACCCACCGACAAGAAGGGATTGAACGAAACGCTCAAGGCCGCAGCGGCCGGAGAGCTGGCCGGAGTGACCGACTACACGGAGCTTCCCCTCGTTTCCGTGGATTTCATCGGCAGCACCTTCGGCGGTGTCGTTGACGGCTCCTGCACGGAAGTCATTGGCGGCAACATGGCCAAGCTCATCGTCTGGTACGACAACGAAGCCGGGTTCTGCTGGCAGCTCACCCGTCTCATTGATCTGGTCGCCGGATCCCTGCCCTCTCGGTGACCGATCGAAATCACAAAAAAGGGCGCTTCCGAATCACTCCGGAAGCGCCCTCTCGATGAAAAAAGAACAGATCCTACTTCGGGAAAACGATTGTCACCGTGCTTGGTCCCTCGGCCTCGACGATCTCGCCGATGACCCAGGCATCCTCGTCCAACCCCCGCAACCTGGACATGACGCTTTCCTCGAGATCCGCCCGGACCACGAGAATGTAGCCGATGCCGCAGTTGAATATCTGAAGCATCTCCTCCCAGGACAAATTTCCCTGGGCCTTGAGCCAGTCAAAGACAGGAGGCACCGGCCAGGCTTCAAAATCGACACGGGCCGAACAGCCTCGAGGCAAAACCCGGGGAATGTTGTCGTAGAATCCGCCTCCGGTCACATGCACCATGCCCCGGATCTCGAGGTCCCGCAGCAGGTTGAGGATCGTCGAGACATAGATTCTGGTCGGTTCGAGCAACACGCTGGATACGGAACGAGATGTGCCTGGAAAGATATCATTCCCCCGCAGACCGGATTCCGTCAGGAGTTTACGGACTAGGGAAAAGCCGTTGGAGTGAATACCCGAAGAGGCCAACCCGATAATCCTGTCCCCCTTGCGGATGGCCATCCCGTCCACAAGCTTCTCGTCGTCCACCAACCCGACGCAGAATCCAGACAGATCGTATTCTCCGGGAGCATAGAAATCGGGCATCTCGGCGGTTTCCCCGCCCAAAAGAGCGCACCCCGCCTCTTGGCACCCGGCCACCACTCCGGACACGACCTGTTCGGCGACATCGATCATCAGTTTTCCGGTAGCAAAGTAATCCAAAAAAAACAAAGGCTTGGCACCTTGAACCAATATATCGTTCACACTCATGGCCACCAGGTCGATCCCCACGGTGTTGTGGACATCGAACAGAAAAGCCAGCTTGAGTTTGGTTCCAACCCCATCGGTGGAGGCCACCAGCAACGGATGCTTGCAATTGGACAAGTCGGGCTTGAACAGGCCACCAAACCCGCCGATTCCGCTGACGGTTCCCTTGGTGCGTGCCTGGTTGACGAGGTTTCTGATTCGGCCCACGAATTCGTTGCCGGCCTCAATGTCCACTCCTGCTTCTCGGTATGCTTTGCCTCTATCGTTCATGGTCTCATCTGTCCTCGTTGTTCCATGCAACCAGCCCGTTCGGCCGATTTCGGCCCCTTCATTGCAAGGCTTTCAAATACTGTCTTTCGTTGCAAACCACAAGACGAACATTGAAAACCGTCCAGAGGAGATCTTATCAATATGAAATTTTTAATTATTCTTGGAGCAGCCCTTTTCTGTCTCTTGACGTTTGGGGCATGGGCCGCGGCCTCCAACCAAACCGAGGCAGGTCGGGAAAATGCCACCATCTTCATCGGGCAAGATCCTGTGACGGGCGACGATGTCATCCAGGTCGGCCCTCGGCAGGACATGGGGAACGACAGGGAAACCCGGGTCTGGCAGGGACCGATCATCGTCGAGCCTCGGATTCGGGACCTTGACCGAAAACGGAAATAGACCCGCTATCCGGGAGGATCATGCTGAAGCTGTGCCGGGCATGGAACGTCTAGCCAGCATGGCCACCAGCACGGACTGGAGAAGCGTGGCTAATGGAATGGCGAAAAAGACCCCCCAGATCCCCCAAAGCCCGCCGAAGACCAAAATGGAGGAGATTATGGCTATGGGATGCAGATCCATCACCTCCGACAGGAGAACGGGCACCAGGATATTTCCATCAAAGATCTGGATGACCGTGTAGGCCGCCATGAGGATCAAGAAGTCCGACCCCCAGCCCCATTGGAAATAGGCCAGAATGGCCACGGGAAACGTCACCAGGGTCGCCCCCACATAGGGTATGATGACTGAAATACCCACGAGCAGGCCGAGGAGCATGGCGTAGTTCAGATCAAGATACCAAAAGACTGCGTAGCTCAAACCCCAGATGATGAAGACCTCCCAAATCTTTCCTCGGACATAGTTTCCGGTCTGCAGTCGGACATCCTGCCAGACCTGACTGGCCAAGCCGTGATCTGCCGGAAGAAGATTCCGGACCCAGTCGAGCAGTTTGTCTTTGTCCTTGAGGAGAAAAAAGACCATGATCGGAACGAGAACCATGTAGACGACAAAAGTCAGCGCGCTACGGACCGAGGCCAGGGAATACGTCACAGCCTGTCGGCCCAGGGATGTGGCTTCGGAGGCGATGGTGCCCAGAAGGGTGTTGACCTGCTCCGGAGAGATGAACTGGGGATATTTTTCCGGAAGCTTTAGGAGCTCCTGCTGGCCGACCCTGACGATTTCCGGAAGCTGACCAATGAATTGGGTGATCTGTTTCGAGAGAATTGGCAGCAGACCAAGCACCAAGACCACCAAAAAACACATGAACAGGGTGAAGACGATTCCAACGGCCAAAAGCCTGGGCATGCGAAGCCGAAGAAGCGGCTTAACCAGACCTTCCAGCAAAAATGCAATGACCACGGAACCGATCAGGGGTGCCAAAAGGTCGCCGAAGAACAGGACGACCCCGGCCCCGATCAGAAGGACAACGAAAAGGACGACCACCTGCGGGTCGGCCAAAAAGGATCGCATCCATCGCCGTATGAGTTCCATGGCCAAGTCCACCCCTGCGTTGCCGGATATATGGAGAACGGACGATTTTGACAGCCCGGTAATGTGCCGCTACATACGGCAGCCAAGCTCCGGCCGTCCCAAAAACCGTTTCTGGCAGTGTATAGAGCAGTCGAACCGGACCGGCAACCTTTTTTCACGACCTCTCGGACCATGGTATGCTGAACATCGACATCCCCGGACGGGAGAACCCTCTGAATCTGAACCACTTGGTTCTGGACTACAACGGGACCATTGCCCTTGACGGCACCCCGCTTCCCGGTTTTGGGTCAAGAACCGCCGCCCTGGGTCAAACCATGAGCATTCATGTCCTGACCGCCGACACCCATGGCACGGCCACCGCAATGCTAAGGATGTTCGGGATTCAGGCATGCGTCATCGGCTCCTACCGCCAGGACGAGCAAAAACTCGAATTCATCCGTAAGCTTGGCCCCGAAAACTGTGCCTGCATAGGAAACGGCCGCAACGACCTGCTCATGCTCGAGGCCGCAGCCCTGGGTATTGCGGTCATCCAGTCCGAAGGGGCCTACGCAAGCCTCGTGGCCGCTGCGGACATTGTCTGCACCTCCGTTCTCGACGCCCTGGATCTCTTTCTCCACCCTCTGCGCCTGGTCGCGACGCTCCGCCTTTAGCTCCAAGGAAATCCCATGAACCCAAAAAAGATTGATGCGCTTCAGTTGACCCTGGCCATCTGCCTCCCCTTGGGCTTCGGCATCATCCTCAGACTCTTTGAAGCTCCACACTGGGACAATCCGAGCCTTTGGGTCGACGGCGAGCCCCTCATGGCCACCCACGACGCCTATGCCTGGCTGGCCGGGGCCGAAGGTGCGGGGCGACTGACGGGGCAGCCTCTTTCTTTGCTGCTCAAATACTTGGCCATGTTCACCGGGATTGACACCGGGGTCCTCTTCTTCTGGCTTCCGGCCTTGGTGGCGCCCCTGGTGGCCGTTCCCGTGGTTCTCATTTGCCGCTTCTTCGGGGCCGTCGAGGCCGGAATCCCGGCCGGAGTCCTAGCCGCCTCAGGCTTCGGATTCTTGGCTCGGACCCGAATCGGGTATGGGGACACAGACATCTTGACCCTGTTTCTGCCCTTCATGCTTGTGGCCGCACTGATCTGGTGGCTGGAATCGGGCATTGACGACCGGTGGCGAATCCGTTTCGCGCCCCTCTCCCACGATGCCCTGGCATCACGGTCTACTGGAGTGTTCCGGGCCCTGTCCGCCGGTCTCGTCTGGAATTTCTACCTCTGGTTCTATCCCAGCGCGTATCCCATCACTGTGACCGTCTTCGCCATCGCCGTGGCCGTGGCCCTCTGGCAATGGCAGGCCTCGCCACGGACGACTCTAGCCTTTCAGGCCGGGATTGTGGTCGCCTTGGGCCTTTTAGGATGGAAGGGAATACTCTTGGCCATTGCAGGCATCCTGGCCGAACCGCATCTGCGGGCTCGTCGCATCCGGCACTGGGTCGCGATCTTTTTGGCCCTGGTTCTGGCTCTCATCCTGTATCAACGGGGTTTGAACGCAATCTGGGGCATCGTCAGCCCGGTACTCGGCTACCTCAAACCCGAAGCGGCCCTGGAAACGGCCAACGCCTCGTTCCAACTCCCAGGGGTGGTCCAGAGTATCCGGGAGGCCCAAAATGTATCCATCACCGAACTCGGGTCTAGGCTGGCATGGCTTTTCATCTATTTCGCTGCAGGGCTCTGCGGCTTGGCCGTGGTCTGTCTGCGACGGCCCCTAGCCCTGACCCTGCTGCCGTTCATCGGTCTGGCTCTGGCCTCGGTCAAGCTCGGCAACAGATTCACCATGTACGGGCCACCGGTCCTGGGCATTGGTCTCGGGCTCGGACTGGCCCTGCTCCTCCCCAGAATTCTGCCCAAGCCGGCCAGGGCAAGATGGCTGGTCCAAATTATTCTGGCCGTGGCCTTGGCCTGGCCGGCCGTTCAACTCTCCAGACAGTTCAGGCCAGGTCCCATCTTGCCCAACGTCTTTGCCCAGACTCTTCTGGATCTGAGAGAGAATTCATCAGAAGACGCCCAGCTCTGGCAATGGTGGGACTACGGCTATGCCGCCCAGTACTATTCCCAAAGAAGGTCCTTTGGCGACGGAGGAGATCATGAGGGCCCACACCTCTATCCCCTGGCCGTGGCCCATGCCACGGCCGCTCCTCTGCAGGCAGCCCAGACCATACTCTTGGTTGCCGCCACCCAGCAGGAGCAATGGGCCGAATGGTCCGCCCAGGGCAAGACTCCGACCAATCCTGAAGGAACGATACCGTATTATCCGACAGATCCCGTACTTCCCTTGCGAGGGATGACCGGATCTGAGGCCGCGGAGTTCATGGCCTCCCTGGCCACAAAACGCCAAACCTGGCCCCACGACCTGCCCGATCAACTTTTGGTGCTTTCCTGGGAAAATCTCCGCCTAGCCTATTGGATCTGCACCTTTGGCAACTGGGATCTGGCCACGGAAAAAAGCCGGGGCGGAGGCATCCAGGCCCTGACCGGACAGGCCAAATTCGACACCAAACAGGGCCTGGTCATCCTGCCCCAGGGCACCGTCGAACTGAAGACAATGAGGGCCATTGATGACAAAGGCCTTCGTGAAACGGCCTGGAAACGCTCCAAAGGCTTCCATCTTTTGATCAACAATCTCAGCCGGGAGGCCTTCCTGATGGACGACCTGGTCCACGACTCCATGCTTGTACAAATGCTCCTGACCGATCCCGAATCATTTTCATCGGAATTTGAGCTCGTCCTGGACCGATTCCCTTGGAATCGCGTATACCGAGTCCGCTCCGAATCATTCCCCGGACGCCACGAATCCGCTAACGAATAACTCCGTATCGCCTAGGGAAATCGGCCTTTGGCCAGCTTATTGTCTTGACGGAGCTACGTGCCCGAAGTACGAAAGATTCATATTCTCATCAAACAAGCGGGATTGAACCCTATGTCACAACCCTCCTTCGAAACGCTGAATCTTCGCAAAACCCCCAAGATATCCGACAAGGAATTTGTGGACTTGCGAAATTTCATTTACGAAAGCACAGGCATAGATATTCCGGAAAAACGAAAATATCTTCTGGAGACCAGACTTGGCACCCGTCTCAAGGACCTGAGCCTGAATACCTTTGGCGACTACTTCAACTATCTGAAGTTCGACCCCGGCAAAACCCGGGAGATGGAGAATCTCTTCCAGCAGATCACAACCAACGAAACCAGCCTGTTTAGGGACGTCAAGCAGCTCCAGGTTTTCGAAGACTTTGTTCTCAAGGATATCCTGGAACGCCAGGCTTCTACCAAGGAACTCAACATCTGGTCGGCCGGCTGCTCCTCCGGCGAGGAGCCGTACACCTTGGGCATCATGCTTCATGAGGCCCTGCGCATGGCCATTATCGGCTGGAGAGTCAGGATCACCGCCAACGATCTGTCCTCTGCCATGCTGGAAAAGGCCAGACGCGGTGTGTACAATGACTACGCCATCCGGACCACACCTCCGGACATTCTGAACAAGTACTTCACCAAGGAGACGGACGGCTACAAAATTCATCCGAAAGTCGCCAAACTGGTGACCTTCTCCCAGATCAATCTCAACGACCGTCTGGCCCTCAAAAAAATTCCCAAATCACACGTGGTGTTCTGCCGAAACGTCATCATCTATTTCGACGATGAAATGAAAAAAAAGGTCATCTCTGCTTTTTACGACAATCTCCATCCCGACGGGTATCTTGTGCTCGGACATTCCGAAAGCATCCACAAGATCAGTCGGTCGTTCCAGCCGGTCATGAAGCCCGGCGGGATTGTCTACAAACGCATGAGTTGAGGGAAACGATGCTCCCCCGGCCAACAATGATCGATACCCGTAACGACACGGAGCCATAGAGTGAATAAGGTCTGTTTGGAACATCTGGAAACCGGCATGGTTCTGGCCAAGGACATCCCTGGCCTTGATGGCGGCGTCTTCATGGCCAAGGGAACCTGTCTCGATCCCGGCAGCATCGAGGCCCTGGACGATCTCGGCGCTCCCTTCGTCTTTGTGACGCCCGGGCATGACGATACCTCGCTCGCCGTGTCCAGGACCGAGGACTACGTCGCCCGTTTCTTCGCCTATGTGAACCCGGACAACCCGGCCATCCTTGAGCTCTACCGACTGGTTCTTGAGCGGGCCTACAAATCGGTTTTCCCCAAATGGCTTTTGCCTTGCGAAAAGGATTTACGGGCCAAGAACGTCGAACATATGAAGGACTTGTTTTTCAAGGATCATGGCGACATAGACGAACTGGTTCGTCACGAGACCGAGTTGGCCTCCTTTCCCGACGTCTATTTCAAGATCAAGGAAATCCTCGACTCACCGACCAGTTCGGCCGCCGACATCGCCAAGGTCGTCGCCAGCGATGTCGGCTTGTCGGCCAAACTCCTGCGCCTGGTGAACAGCTCCCTCTTCTCGTTCAGTTCAAAGATCGATTCAGTGACCCACGCCGTTTCTCTCATTGGTACCCGAGAGCTGGCCACCCTGGCCCTCGGCATCTCCACCATCAATTTTTTCAAGGACATCCCGCCAGAACTCATCGACATGAAAGTCTTCTGGCGGCACTCCCTGAGTTGCGGGGTTTTCGGCAAGCTCATCGCCGGGCAGATCCCTGAATTTAAGGCCGATAAATTTTTTACGGCCGGCCTGCTTCATGACTGCGGCAGACTCATCATGTACAAAAACATGCCCTACGCTTCGGTGCAGGCCTTGTTGAGCGCCAGGACGGAGATGCTCCCTCTGGTCGATGCCGAACAGCAAATTCTGGGTTTCAATCACACGGAGGTGGCCCGCAAGCTCATGGAGACGTGGTCGTTCCCGTCTAATCTGACGACAATCATTGGCGGACACCACGACCCCATGGCCTCCGATGAGCCGCGTGAGACGGCCGTCATCACTCTGGCCGATATCCTCGCCAATGCCGCAGCCATTTCATCCGGTGGGACGTTTGTCCTCCCGGCCCTTCCGGACGATGCTTGGGAAATTCTCGGCCTGAAGCCCGAAAAACTCAAGGCCATCCTCCAGGATCACGATCGATCGATCGCCGAAGTGACCGCGGTTTTCCTATAGTCCGGCGTATCGCCCTGACGGATTCATCCGATCTTGAAACGCTGGGTTCTCGTTGATCACCCATACAGGACCAGGCCAAGAACCTATGTCCTTTCACTATGATGTAAATTTTATCAATCCCTTTCTCGAAGGCGTTCTGAACGTCTTGTCCACAATGGCCAACGTCGAGGCCCGGCCGGGCAAACCGTTCCTGAATAAAAAGAGAAAAGCCTTAGGCGACGTGACCGGAGTCATCGACGTCAGCGGATACGCCAGGGGCACCATCGCCCTGTCTTTGTCCAAAGAGTCCATCCTGAAAATCGTCAACAACATGCTCTACGAAAACTACACGGAGATAGACGACCAGATCATGGACGCCGTAGGAGAACTCACGAACATGATCACCGGCCAGGCCCGGGCCAAACTCTCCGAGCAGGGTATGAGCTTCCAGGCCTCCACCCCTCACGTGGTCAACGGCAAGGGTGTTAAGGTCGAACACATCGAAACGGCACCGATTCTGGCCATTCCGTTCCAGACCCCGGACGGAAACTTCACAGTCGAAGTATGCTTCACCGAGAACGAAACCTGAGATGACTCGTACAACTCAACCCATGAGAATCAACCGTCTCGGGATACAAACCACTGACCAACCTCGAAGTGGAGCCAAATCAGGCAATCCCCGCAACGAACCCCCGAAAATAATATCTACGGTCATTGCCACGTCCTCGGAAATCAATTTCGAAGTCGACAGTGAAAACGTCAGGCGACTCGGCTTTCTCCTCTGCAGTCGATTCTCCTCATCCTCGGCTGTGCTTGACTACATCCGATACAACAAGGTTCCCCTGATCGTTCTGGACTCCAACATCGACGACGTCCCCCTACACGATCTCATCTACGCCATCCGCAAACTCCTCAAGGCCGAGTACTCACAAATCGTGGTCATCTCGGACCAGGCCGACGAAAATTTCGTTCTTGATGCGGTCATGGCCGGTTGCACGGGCTTTGTCCTCCGGCCCTACACCTTCGAAACCTTGAGCAAGCACGTCCGTCACAAGCCCGATGTCGACGAAATCAGCCTCGACGAGCAACAACTCGCCCAGGCTCAGGCCAGCCTGAGCACCGGACAATTCAACGAAGCCATCCAGAATTTCGAAGAACTTGTCGAGAACGCCGACAGGGAAAACAGGGACGAAGCCCGGGAATACTTCGATCTGGGGGCCAAATGTCTTCTTGAAAAAAAATTCGGCAAGGCCATCATCGCCTTCAACAACACGCTACGGATCAATCAACTTTACATCAAAGCCTACGAAGGCCTGGCCGGGGCCTTCAAGGGCAAGGGCGACCTGGAAAAATATCAGCTCTATCTCCAGAAGGCCGCTGACGAATATGCCCGGATGGACAATTTCGCCCAGGTCAAAAGAATCTTCGGCGAGATACTCAAAAGGGACATCCACGCCCCGAATCCCTATAACACCCTGGGCATTGAACTCCGTCACAAGAAGATGTTCAACGAGGCCATCAGCGCCTACCAAAACGCCCTCAAACTGAGTCCCGTAGACGAGAACATCTTTTTCAACCTGGCCAAGGCCCACCTGTTCGCGCGCAACTACGAACAATCCCTGGAATCCTTGAAACAGGCGTTGAAACTCAATGCCGATCACACAGAATCGGCGGCACTCTACACCAAAATGACGGGGAAAACGTGGGAAGAGGACCCCCGTGGGTCCTTATTGGACAAGTATCTTCTATCCGATGCGAGTGAAAGCCAGCACAACGAGACATGAACGTATCTGATCAGACCACAATACGGCCATGCCCGATCTGCGGAAAAATGGTCGACCCCGGCAAGGAGCGGCACACCCTCTACCAATGCCGAAACTTCCTCCTCGAACTCTATTTCAAGGAGATGAACCCTGCAAGGAGGATAGCCGTTGAAAAACGTATCGACCTCCTAAACGAGAGGCTCTCCCTCCACGGAAAGAACCTACTGGACACCTGAAGATCTTTTTCGATCAGGTTCTCCGCCTCGGCTTCTTGACTCGCTCGTCAGCCAAGGCCGCCAGTTCCGAGAGCCTACGGTCGACGGCCTCGTAAATCGAGTTCTTGGAAAATCTACCGTTTTTGAGCCGCGCCCCGGCCCTTCTCCCAGTCAGAATCTCCAGTGCCTCCTCAATGGTTTGAACCGGAAAGATGTGAAACATCCCGGCGGCCACAGCCTCGACCACCTCGTCCCGCATCATGAGGTTAATGACGTTGTCACGGGGTATGAGCACCCCCTGCTCCCCAGTCAATCCCCGTCTCCGACAGACCTCGAAGAACCCCTCCACCTTTCTGGCTACTTCCCCGACGGCCATAATGGCTCCCGACTGACTGACCGCTCCGGTAAATGCGTATCCCAGATTGATGGGAACCCCTGAAAGGGCCGAAAGCAATGCCGCCAGCTCAGCTCCGGAGGCCGAATCGCCGTCCACATGGGCGTAGCTCTGTTCGAAGCACAGACTCCCACTCATCACCAGGGGCTTGTTTCGGGCAAATAAATCCAAAAGGTAACTCTTGAGAATCATCATCCCTTTGGTATGGATGGGCCCTCCGAGTTCGGCCTCCCGTTCCAGGTCAAGAATACCGCCGTGCCCGACCCCCACTATACACGATATCTCGTGGGGCAACCCCATGACGTATCCGCCGATTTCACTCACCGAGAGGCCGTTGGCCCGACCCGCGGCAGAACCCTGGGTTCTGACCTTAATCACCTCCCGGTCATAATCGTCCAAAAATTCCTGTTCGTAGAGATTGGCCCGGTAAAGCTGATCCTCCAGGGCCTCGTTCACCGATTCGAGGCCCACTGAGGACCTCCCAGACAGTCCTGCCAAGGCGTTGGCCTCGATCATCACATCACGGATGCGGGAAAATTCCAGGGATAATTTCTGCTGATCCTGAGCCAGCCGGGAACTGGCATCGACCAGCCTGGCTAAGCCGTCCCTGGAAAAGGGCCGCAAGGAGGCCTCCTCGGCAATAACCAGCAGATGACCGATGAAATGCTCGATGGTCTCCGGATTCCGGTCGACCCGTTCCTGGATATGGGCCTTGAGCTTGAAAAACTTGCCAAAACGGTCGTCGTTGAGAAGTAACGTCTCGTACATGGCGTCGGTTCCGACTAGGATGATCTTCAGATCCAAGGGAATGGGTTCGGGCTCCAGGGTTTTTGTCCTGACCAGATCATAGTGGTCCGTCGGATCCTCGAGCCCCGCCTGTCGGGATCGAAGGCACCTGAGCAAACCCTCCCAGGAAAGGGGATGGGTCAGGAGGTCCTCGGCGTGAAGGACGAGGAATCCGCCGTTGGCCCGATGGATGCTTCCCGGTTTCAGGAGGGTGAAGTCCGTGTAGTAGGTGCCCAGCTCAGTTTCCCTCTCGATGCAACCGAGCAGATTGAAAAACGAGGGATTGTTTTCGACTATAACCGGAGCCCCCCCGGTCTCCTCGTGGTCGACAAACAGATTGACCTCGTAGCGATAAAAGAAATTGTCAGCCACCAAGGACTCCGGCCCCTGATCCTGGCCAGGCTCCGGCCCCCGGAACCTGTGGATGTTGTCCAGCATGTCGGCCTTCATCCTGTCCAGGAAGGTCGTACTCTCTTCAGACCAGGAGGAATCCTGGCGGAAGGTCTCCAGTGCCCGGTCGATGACCACACTGCCGACTTTCCGGTCCAGTTCCCGCTCCTTGTCCTTCAGGGTCTGCTCCGCCCGATCGATCTGCCTGGACATGTCCATGACCTTATCCATGATCTCACCGGTCTCGGATTTCAGACGGCGACGAACCTCCGGGGTCAACTTCTCGTACTCCTCGGTCGTCAGAACCTTCCCCTCCACCAGGGGGTAGAGGGACAGCCCTCCACCCTCGTCCAGATTGAGGCTAAAGCCGTTCCGCACGGCCGTCGCATCCATTGACTCCAGCAGACCTTCCCGGGTCTGGTCGAACTCCTTGACCAGGTTGTCGTGCTGCCGGGCATAGCTCTCCTGCTCGAATTGCTCCGGGAGTTCTTCCCTGATCCGACGAACCGCATCGGTCAGTTCCTGCTTGAAACGCCGACCTCGACCCGCCGGAAACCGAAGGGCTCTTGGACGATCCTGGTCCTGAAAATTATGAACATAGGCCCAGTCGTCGGGTCGGGACAAAGTGGCGGCCCTAGGGCCGAGAAAGGTCCTGACCAGATGGCTTCTGCCGAAGCCGGCCTCGCCAGCCACGAAGACGTTGTACTCCATGCCGGGAATCTCAAGGGCCAGATTCAAGGCCCGAATGGCCCGGGGCTGGAAGGATACCTGCTCGTTTCGCGTCCGATCGGCCTTGACCTGCCTCGGATTGAGCCGCACCCGGAGATGGGATGGGGAAAGGGTCTGTTTTTTGGTCATCTTAGTGTTGGTTTGATTTGAAGGCTACACGGACCGCGATCAATTCCTGGCCGCTTCCTTGAGAACGAACCGGGCAAGGTCCGCGTCGTAGAGCTTTGACGGATCCGGCCCTCGACGCCCTTCCTCCCTAAACATTCTGATGGCCCGGTTCACCAGGTCGAGATCAAGCCAGCCGTGCCTGTCCCAGACCTCGGACCGGTCTCGGTTCCAAAGTCTGAATTCGATACTTCCCTCCGACTCTCTGACATACATCCGCTCGCGCTTGTCCGCCGCGTTCGGATAATAATATATCCCTTGGTCGTCTCTCACTGGTTCGCCCCTCCATGCACGATCTTCACGACGGACTCCAAGGCCGCCTTGGGATCGGTCTGCTGAAAAATATTCCGGCCGATGCTGACTCCGCGGACTCCGGTCTCCATGATCTCACAAAGCTGTGCCTGAAAGGACGCAAAATCGGCCTGTCTCGGCCCTCCGGCGACGATCACCGGCACTGGACAATGCTCCACGGCCCTGGAAAAGCTCTCTTTGTGACCAGAATACGGGACCTTGATGAGATCGGCGCCGATCTCGGCCCCCAGACGGATGCAATGAGCCACCAGTGAGGAGTCCGACTCGTTCACGATCTGTCCCCCCCGGGCATAGATCATGGCCAAGACCGGCAGGCCCAACTGATGGGCGTCCTCGACGACCATGCCGAAATCTGCCAGCATCCTGTCCTCGAAATCGTTGCCGATGTTGACGTGGACGGACACCGCATCGGCTCCGGCCCGCAGTGCCTCCGGCACCGAGCAGACCAGGGCCTTGGCGTAGGGCGGGATGCCGTGTCTTGTTCCGGCCGAAAGGTGAAGAATGAGCCCAAGACGCGGCGGGATAGATTGCAGATAGGCTTGAGCCATGCCCCTGTGGAGAATAACTCCCTGGATAGGGCATCCTTTGAGCACGTCAAAAATCGTCTTCGGATTCTCGAATCCGGGCAAGCTCCCCTCGCTGACGCCATGATCCAGAGGCAGGAGAACCGCTCGACCGCTCTTGGGGTCAAAAAAACGCTCAAGCTTCCATTTCCAACTCTTCATATCCAAATTCCTCCATTCAAAGGAGATGATGCGTCGACCAAATCCGGCCGTCGCCAAGTCTTCACGGTCCGATCAGACATCTCCGGCCTTTGCGCTGCAGCCAAGCCAGACCCAGGCCCCGCCAATAGAGGCCCGGGAAGGCCGGTGTCTTAGGACCGCAAGGAAGGCTCGATCCGCTCAAAAGGGCCCTGACTCCCTCCAATTCGTCTAAAAGGACCCCTTCTTCCATGCTCCCGGGCAACAGAGTCCGAAGGCAGGAGGCCGGAGCCAAGCCGGAACCGGTCATTCGGCCCAGAAGGGTCCCCTTCCATTTATACGGACCGGGCAAAACATCAAGGGCCGGGCCGGGCCGGAAAAAAACCCGGCCCTGATCGATCACAGTATCTCCAGGCGGTAGTACGATCCCCGGACCAAGCCCTCGGGTCTCGTCGGCTGCTGAACGAGCCCTGGTTTGAGGCCGAGAATCGGCATCGATGACCGCGCATGTTTTTTTCCCCAGCAGAGCCACGAAAAACCCCTGGGATCCCGAGGCCTGGCCGTCCACGGTCAGGGTCCCCAATTGTGGATCCGATCTGCCGACGACACCCTGAAAAACGGGCACCTCGCATCCTTCGAGGCCCAATTCAGCCACGGCCCATTCAACCTGACGCTCGTTCTCCTCGGGATTCGTCGTGCAGGTCGAATAGACCAGCCTTCCACCCGGGGCCAGAAGGGCCGCGGCCCGGGCCAGAATCCGACGCTGAAGGACCCGAAGAACCGTGGTCTTCTCCGCCGGCCAAAGTTCGCGAATGCCGGGGTGACGCGATTCTGTCCCCCACCCGCTACAGGGGACGTCGCAGAGAATGAAGGGCCATCGACCGTCGAGCAGGGGAATCGATTCCCCGGGATACGAGGAGCAGACCACGTTCAGGTGGCTCATCCGCCGCATGTTGGCCTGCAGGGTAACCATGCGGGTCCGATTGGGCTCGTTGGCCACCACCAGCCCCTCCGGGCCGACCATCTGGGCCAGCATACCGGTCTTGCCTCCCGGACTGGCGCACATGTCTAAAACGACGGATCCGGAAGTGGGGGCCAGGGCCAGCGGCGGGAGCATGGACGACTGATCCTGGATGTAGAGAAATCCGAAGCGAGCGGCCAGTGACCCGCCCAGTGAAAACGGTTCACGCCCCAGGATTCGCCCGAGGGCCCACAAAGGCATGGATTCAAACTCGAAGCCCTCAGCCCGGAGAAGACTCTCGACCGGCCCGATCTGTTCCGGATCGCAGACCAGACGAAAAAAACGCCTCACTTCAAACTACCGATGTCCGGGAATCTCGGCCCGCTTGGCCCATCACGACCCGGCCCCGGAAGTCAAATTCACCGGCTCGGAGCCTTGTCCCCCATCTGTGGGCGGACGCTGGCCCCAATCCAAAGTTTGGGTCAGAAGCCCTTCGTTCTCCAGATAGGCCAGAATGGCCGTGGCACCGACCAGGGTCACCCTGGAAAACCGGTCCAGATCGACCATCAGCATAGGCACCCCACGATATCCGGAGAATCTGAAATAATCTTTGGCACGGCTTATCCTCTCATCCTTGGCCGGATTGATCCGCGTCTTGGGGGGCTCATCCCCCATCTCCATCTCCAAAATGGCCAGGAAGGGATTCTCCATTGTCGCGTTGGAGGCCAGAAAATGGGCGATGCGGGACAGGTCGCGGGGCTTGTTGTCCATGATGTGGAAGGACCAAGGAAAATCGCCCAGGTCGTTGACAGACAGATTGCCCAGGACCTTGGCGCAATGCCCGCAGTGAAGACTGACGAAGAGGTGGAAGGAAGGGTATTCTGTCCACGGATCGCCACCTTCGGGCCATTCCAGAAAGGATGTCTGCTCGAGCCTTGGGGGAATGGGGTCGAGCTTGAGGATCGTGTTGGCCGCGAACCCCGATGTCCAGATAGACAGGCCCAAAAGGACCACGGCCACGGATTTTCGGGCCAGGCCATACTGGAGGAGAATCAAAAACAACCCCAGGCCGATAGCGATGCAGAGCTGACATCTCTCGCCCAGCCCCATGAACTGAAACCCGAGAAGGGCCCCGTCAAATGCCAGGGCCCCAAGCAAGGCCATGGCGAACATGGGCCAAAGAAAAGACGTTCTGTAGCGGCCGGCGAAAAAAGCAAGAAGCCAGAGGAGCAGGAAAAAAACCGCTCCGGCCTGGGTCAGGGCCAGCTCTCCCCATCGCACGTATTCCCCCACCACCTCGCAGGACAAGGTTGTGCACATTCCCCGGCCCTGGGAGACCGTCATCCATACGTCGACCGACAGGGCCAGGGCCATGCCGGCAATGAAAATCAGGAGAAAAAATTGTGCACTCAGCACCCGTCTCTTCAGAAACCGCCAAGGCCCCCCGGCACGATCCCCTGGGGATGTCTTGCCGTCCACAACGATGCGGTCTGACTCACACGACTCGGAGTGGGTCCACTCTGGATATCTCATTGACTCTCGTCCTTAGGCAGGGTTTTCACGTGTACGTCTCGCTGCGGAAACGGAATTTCAATGCCTTCGGCCAGAAACCTCTTGTATACGTCGGTGTTGAGGAGATGGGTGACTTTCCCCCGCATGACCGGCCTCTCGACCCAGCAGAGCAGCTCGTGGTCGAGGCTGGAATCTCCGAAGGCCCGAAAGCGGACCCGGGGCTCCGGGGTTCGACAGACCTCTGGGCGATTCAGGGCCACATCCATCAGGACCTTGTGGACCTTGTCAATGTCAGAGCCGTAGGCCACGCCAACCTTGATACGAATCCGATATTTTTCGGAAGGGCCGCCGGCCTCATTGATGATCTTGGTGTTGCCCATGATGGCGTTGGGCACGGTGATCTCGACGTCGTCTCTGGTCAGCATTCGGGTACTTCGAATGCCGATGTGGGTCACCTCTCCCCGTTCCCCCGAGTCGAGTTCGATGAAATCCCCGATCTTGTACGGGGCGTCGGCCAGGATAAAAACGCCGGCGAACAGATTGGCCAGGGTATCCTTGGCCGCGAAGGAAATGGCCAGGCCGACGATGCCGGCCGAAGCCATCCAGGCCGTGACGTTTATGTCCCAGGCCAAGCAGACAAAATACGCGGCCAGGGCCACCAGGAGGATCATCAAAAGATTCTTGAACAATGGCAGAGTCCGGGCCTGGATGAAGGAGCGCTCTTCTCCGTCCCGGCTGAGAGCCGTCAGGGCCACCTGGACGAATCGGGCTGCGGCCAGGCTCCAAATGAAAATGGCCATGGTCTTCAGTAGAGCCAGGGCCACTCCGGCCAGGGTCTCGGATAGATCCAGCCTGTCCTTGGCCAAGGCCAGACCGAACAGCATGATGCTAACAAAAATGGGCTTGTGGACGATGGCCAATATCTGATCGTCCAGAGCGATCCTGGTCTTGACCAGCCATCTTTGCAGCACCCGAGTCATGAGCACGTCCGCGATCTTGGCCATCCCACCAAAGGCCAGAACAATCAGGGCGGCTTGAACGAGCGGATTGGGAGAGACTCCCGACAGCAGGTCGATCACATGCCCGAGTCTATCATCCATGGTCTCGTCCCCTCAGGATGTTTTCGCGGTCAGAATTCATACGAGATGTTCAGGCTTCCTCCCCAGCCGTTGTCGAGCCTATGCCGATCATGGGTCGTTCCGTCATTCTTGTAGACCACGAGTTTGCGCTGGAAGAGAAATTCCGGTCCGGCCGTGACCGTCAAACCTTCGATCGGAGCATAATCGGCCCAAAGTCCCAGACTCATGGTCTTGGTCTCCAGATAGCCGCCATCCTTGATAGGACTGCCGTCGGCCAGTCGATAGGTCAGCGTGTCCCATGCGTAGCGCAGCCGAGCCTGCCATTCGTCGTTCCATCTCCATGCCGCCTGGGTTCTGGGAAAGCCGAGGCTCAAGGAGGGCCCGCTCTGGGCGAACTGGTTCCAGTTGACCCCGACAAGAGGAAACGCCACCACGTTCACCTTGCTGGCCACGGCCATGGCCCCGAACATGGCCTGCCATTCCTGGTTCCAGAACCAGGTCAGAGCCCCACCTCCGGCCAGCCCCAGAGAACCGCTCGTCTGCTCTTCGAATCCGGCATAGACTCCGCCCAGGAGCATGTACCCCAAACGCTCGGAAAACATGCCATCGTACCGGGCCTTGAGCCCTACGCTATGAAGGTCGTTGACCGGATTCCTGCTCCGCTCGTCAAAGGGAAGCTTGTCCGTATCCGACCACCCGAGCGTCAGATGATCGTAGCTCAGGGTGAAATACTTCCATGTCAGTTCCACCCCGGCCGTGGTCATCTCCACTTCGCCCTCGTCGCCATTCAGTGCGGCCTTGGCCCGGTATCCTCCGGTGGCCTCGATCTTCCAGTCCGTGCCCTGACCTTGGGCCTTGGCCTGCCCAGCCGGAAAACCTAGAAAAAAGGCCGCCAGAAACACAACCGTGGCCAGTTTCGCTTTCGACATCATATTTCCCCGGTGTACTGTTCATTGTGGATGCGATCCCAGGCCAATTTGGAGGTATCATGACCGGGAAGAGCCCTGTCCGGTCTTCCGATGGCCACCATGGCCAGGACCTGGAGCCGGCCGGGCACGCCAATGGTCTCTCGGACGACGCTCTCAGCCAATCGGCCGTCGGCGTGGAAACGTTTACGGACCTGGATCCAGCAGGAACCCAGCCCCAGGTTTTGGGCCGATAGGTGGACAATCAGGGCGGCGATGGAGCAGTCCTCAATCCAGACATCGCAGCGGGCCTCGTCGCCGCAGATCACCACCCCCAAGGCGGCATCGGCCAGGAACGAGGCACCGTGGGCTTTGCATCGCGAAAGATCCCGCAACGTCTCTCGATTCTGGACGAAGACGAATTCCCATGGGTTCAGGGACCGCGAGGAAGGTGACCGAAGCACGGCCTCGCGCAAGATAGCCATCTCCTCGTCCGTCAAGGGCTCACCGGTATAGTTCCGCCCACTGCGGCGAGTCCGTAAGACCTCTATGAACTCCATGATTCTTCTCCTTTTCAGTCGAGCCAAAGATCCCGGGCCTCGCGAACCAGAACCGCCGCTCCCCAGACCAAAGCCAACAGGCAAAGCGCCGCTCCGAAAACATGGACGCCCAGTCCCAGGGCCTCAGCCTGATGCAGCAAGCCCCATTGCGTCAACAAAACATTCCAGTCGTGGTATCCAGGAACGTCCCGGCCGGTGACACCGCCCAGAAGCATCAGTTGCTGGACCCGGCCATCGGCCACGTACGGGGCCACGTCAAGCAGGCTTTCCCCGGCCCACCACAGGCCCACGACTGCCCCGAAAGCGTCCTCGGTCCTCAGAAGCAGGACTAGGCAGCAGACCAGTGGAACCAAAACCTGCATCAGACTCCCACCCAGCACGGTCATTGTCCGGCCTAGGGGGATGAAGACGATGTGCCCGGCCTCGTGAAAGACGAGGTTCACTCCATGGAGCCAGGACGACCCGGCCGTGTTTGAGGCCACCGGAGCCAAGACGAACAGAGCTGTCAAAACCAAGAGAACTGCCAGCAATAGGGCCCTCAGCGCCCAGGACACCGGGTTGACGTCAACCCTCTCAGGCATGAGGCGCCCCCAAAAGGAACTCCAGGCCCGGTTGTCGTTCCGGACTTGGGATTCGGCCTTCATTTCGGCCAGAAATTCCCTGTACCGGACAAACACGACGCCGCATCGGGGACACTCTTCCCGGCCTTCGGAAACCTGCGCCCGGCATTTTGGGCATTTCATGGACGTTCGTCAGATCCGCTCGAAATATCGGCCTAGCCTCTCCAATCCTTCCCGGATCCGGGCCAGGGAGTTGGCATAGGACAGACGGATGCAGCCCTCCCCGCCGGGGCCGAAATCCACTCCCGGAGTCACGCCCACTCCGGCCCGCTCGAGGATGTCCCGGCACAGGGCCAGGGAACTGCCTTTGAACTTGGCGGCCATTTCCGGCACGGGAATGAAGACGTAGAAGGCCCCGGTGGGCCTGGCCGGAAGATGAAAGCCCATAACCTGGAGGGTGTCGATCATGAAGCGTCGTCGCTCGTCGTAGACGGCCCGCATCCGGGCCACGTCCCGGGCGGCCTCCCGGAGGGCGGTCACGCCGGCCCATTGGGCCATGCTGTTGGCGCAGATGAACAGGTTCTGGGCCAGGCAGCGCATGGCCGAAACGGCCCAGTCCGGAACAACGACGTAGCCTAGCCGAAATCCCGTCATGGCGAAGGCCTTGGAAAAACCATTCAGGACAAAGGCCTGGTCGTCGAACTCCAAAAGGCTGCGCTCCTCGCCCTCGTAGATCAGCCCGTGATAGATCTCGTCGGACACAAGAATGAAGCGCCGATCCCTGGCCAGCCTGGCCAGGTCGGTCATGGTCTGGGTATCCAGAACCGTGCCCGTCGGGTTGGCCGGAGAGTTGACCACAACTGCCCGGACGCGACCGCCTTCGGCATCGAGCTTGACAATCAGGTCGGAAATATCGAGGCGGTAGCCCTTTTCGGGCCGAAGCGGCACGGTCACCGGCTCGCCTCCGGCCAGACGGATGAAATTGGCGTAGCAGGCGTACCCGGGGTCGGTGATGACCACCTTGTCTCCCGGTTCCAGCAGGGCCGTGAAAACCAGAAGCATGGCCGGTGACGTTCCCTGGGTGACAAATATCCGCCCAGGATCCAGGGCCAGGCCATGGGCCCCGCCGTATCTCCCGGCAATGATCTCCCGGAGTTCGATGATGCCCTGACTGTGCGTGTAGTGGGTCCGGCCCTCGGCCAGTGCCCGACAGGCCGCAGCCTTGATGCACTCGGGCGTTTCGAAATCGGGTTCGCCGATCTCGAGGTGGACGATGTCCCGGCCTTCGCGCTCCAAGGCGTGGGCCCGCTCTAGAATGTCCATGACCAGAAAGGAACTCGTTTTTGCGGCCCGGTCGCACACCTTCATGGCCGTATCTCCTTCAATCCACGGCCAGGACCAGGCCCTTGAGGTATTCACCTTCGGGAAAGGCCAAATCCACCGGATGGTCCGCCGCCTGGGTCATCCGTCCGACGATTCTCACCCGGCGGCCGGAATCCAGGGCCGCCCCGGCCACGATCTTTTGGAACAAGGAGGCGTCAACTAGGCCCGAGCAGGAAAAGGTGATGACGAATCCCCCAGGCCTGGCCAGACCCATGGCCAGCAAATTAATATCCTTGTATCCTCGTGCGGCCCGCTCCACGTGGGCCTTGGAGTCGGCGAACTTGGGTGGATCGAGAATAACCAGGTCGAAGCGCCGCCCCTCGGCACGATAGGCACGAAGTCGGCTGAACACGTCGGCCTCCTCGTACTCACTTGCTCCTAAAAACCCGTTCAGGTCCGACGAGGCCCGGCAGAGATCCAGGGCCTCGGCCGAGCTGTCGAGATGGACGACTCTCCCGGATC
The DNA here is from genome assembly GCA_009929795.1 of Deltaproteobacteria bacterium. NCBI lineage: Bacteria > Pseudomonadati > Myxococcota > Myxococcia > Deltaproteobacteria bacterium. Next base: position 41,225 of record RZZR01000007.1, read on the forward strand.
CGGCGGCAAGGGCGGCCAGGCCGAATCCTCCGCTGTAAGAAAAGCAATTCAGGACTTCCCCGCCGGAATGAACGAAACGCCCCATGGCCGCCCGATTCTCGCGCTGGTCGAGATAGAAACCGGTCTTGTGTCCCTTGCGGACATCCACCAGGAACCGTAACCCATTTTCCACGATCTCGATCCGTGCCGGAGGCTCCGCCCCGGCCAGCAGACCAGCCCGGGGCTGCAGGCCTTCCTTCCGCCGGACCTCGGCCTCGGACCGTTCATATATTCCGTCCCAAGGTCCGAGACCGGAAAGGCCCTCCACGACGGTTTCCCGCCAAGCCTCTGCCCCGGCCGAAAGAAACGAGACGACCAGAAAACCATCATAGCGGTCCACGACGAGCCCGGGCAGTCCGTCGGATTCGGCGTTAACCAGTCGAATTCCCGGAGCCTTGCTTGCGGAGACAAGGCCTGTCCTGGCCCGGACGGCAGCCTCCAGCCTGCGGCGAAAAAAGGCCGTGTCCACGGATTCCTCAGGATCGAAACTCCAGATTCGGGCCCGGATCTGAGATGCCGGAGACCAGGCCGCCCAAGCCAGAAAATTGCCCCGACTGTCGAGAACCCTGATGGTGTCGCCATGGCCGGGAATGCCCATGACCTCCTGTACGGCCCCGGAAAAAATCCAGGGATGTCTTCTGAGCAGGGATTTCTCCCGTCCGGCCTTGAGCCGGATCGAACAGACCTCGTTTTCCATGATCGCATTGTTCCTGGCTGTAATGTTAAGAAAACCTTATCTGGCAGTCCGTTCAAAAAACCCAAGCAAAAGGAGCAAAAAATTCAGTGTTGAATCGAAATTTTTTGGTGCGCAAATTCCTGAGCCTTTTGCGGTGACCCGAAAATTGGGATTCTTCAATAAATTGCTAAAGTTTGTAGCCGATGGTCCGCAGAAAATCCTTACGCTTGGATACATCGTCGTCAGTCTCGATTCCCTTGGGCGCGAACCCGTCGATGACCCCCACGATCCCTCGTCCCTGTGCCGTCTCGCAGACCACGACTTCCAGGGGATTGGCTGTGGCGCAATGGATGCGGGCCACCTCGGGAACGTTCTTGATGGTATTCAGGACATTGACCGGAAACATGTCCCTCATGAAAAGAATGAACGTGTGTCCAGCCGCCAATACCTGGGCGTTCCGAACAGCCAAATCCACTAGACCCTGGTCGGTGCCCGAACGTCTGACCAGACAATCTCCAGAGGCCTCGCAAAATGCCAGTCCAAACTTGGCCCCGGGCACCGTACCGACCATGGCTTCGTGGACGTCCTCCACAGTCTTGATGAAATGGGAATGGCCCAAGATGAGGTTCAGGGACTCGGGATTCTCGATGTGCACCACGGAAAGATTCATGGCCGTCCTCCTTGGAGGTTGCGGTTGTTTACAATCATTGGGGAATGACAGCGGGTTTCGGCTCCAATGCCGAAGGCAGCCGGGTCAGGCCCCCCAGAACGATCAATTCGTTGGCCCGGTCCAGAAGTCTATAGTTCACCTCCATGTCCACACCTATGAAAATCTCGGCATAATAGGTGTACCCGGCGACCAATTGAACACCGAGAGCGTTCTGTTTGCCGTCAACCTCCGAACTCATCAGATAGATACCCGGGGCCAAGTCGGCCACGGCATAGGTCCCCGGCCTGATCTCCGCCAGAGGGACCCGGTCCACGGCCAGCCTGGCCGTGACCTTGCTGGCCCGAACCGAGGGTCTCCACAGAACGCAGAACAGGGCCCGGCCCGGGGAGGGGTCCGGGAGAACCCGCATGGGCACCCCCATGGCCGGAGATGAGGACTCAGATCTCGACGACCCAGTTGTTTCACACCCGCAAAAAACCGCCATACAGACGAGGACGGGCAGCCATGTCCGCAAGGAAATCTTCATTGTCACGAGGCCTCCTTGGCCTCTTTTCCGCCCAGATCTTCAAAGCGGATGAAGAAGATAAGCAGGGCCGGAATGAGCAGGACCGTGAACACCGTGGACACGGCCAACCCGCCCAGGATGACGCTGCCCAGCCCTCGGTAGAGTTCCGAACCCGGACCCGGGGCCACAACAAGGGGGAGCATCCCGAAGATGCTCGTGAAGGCCGACATGAAAATGGGCCGGATTCGGGTTCTGACCGCATCCCAGACCGCCTCGCGATGGCCCATTTGCTGTTCGCGGACATTGTTCAAGCTCTGGTGAACGATGAGGATGGCGTTGTTGACCACCACCCCGATGAG
>RZZR01000008.1 GCA_009929795.1 Deltaproteobacteria bacterium
GCCCTTGACCAGAGAAACCTGAACGGGCAAATCTCAAGTCGTCCGGAAGAGAAGAAAGGAATTTCGAATCGGCGAGCCGTGCTCGTCGTTCTCTTTCGGATCTACCCAGCCCAAAAAGCCGGTCTCCTCAAACTGCTTGGGGGATCGGTTTTTTGGGTTATAATCAAACAAAAAAAGCGTGGGTTCAAGAAGGCATGAAACGAAGAAGTGGAGGGGGCGCCAGCCATCTATTGCTGAGCAAAATTCACCAATAGATCACCAATGAAAAATTTAAAAGACTTAAAAATCAAATTTTTATAAAAATATAAACTCGATTTCGAGTCGAGCGCGTTACGGCCAGCTTCGCTACCTCTCCGTTGATGAAGGTGATCCGCCAAGCGCGGACCGGCGGGAATGAAAGAACGCTTTGAGCAGTGCCGAACTTTCATCGGCCAGAATGTTCGACACGACCCAGAACCGATGATTGGTCCAGGACAATTCGTGCCCCCGTAGTCGGGATGTCACGGTGCCGGTACGGGGGTCGGGCGCAGCATAGACCAGACCAGCGATGCGGGCGTGGATCATGGCTCCAAGACACATGAGGCACGGCTCGAGGGTCGAAACCACAACGCATCCCGGGATCCGGTAGTTACTTGTGGCCGCAGCGGCCTGGCGGATGGCCAGGATCTCTGCGTGGGCGGTGGGATCGTGGCCGACAATGGATCCATTGGCTCCCTGCCCAACGATGACTCCCCGCTCGTCGAGGACCAGGCATCCGACTGGGATCTCACCCTGGTCCGCAGCTAAGCGGGCCAAATCCAGGGCCACAACCATGGGTTCGCCCCACGAAGCCCACGGCCCGGGCGGACCTTCGCACGGTTGGTCTCCATAGGCCATGGCCGACCGGCTGTCAATGTAAGTCGGACTCATCCCTGGCGGAGATACTCAATCCCTCGGGCGAATAATTCCGTGCCGAGAACGGCCGATTCGCCGCGGGTCCAGGCCGGATGGTTGGTTGGGTGGTTGTAGGCCTCGGGATGGGGCATCATGCCCAGGATCCGCCCGCTGGGATCGGTCAGGGCGGCGATGGCCAGAGGGGATCCGTTGGGATTCCACGGGTATTCTTCGGTTGGCAGATCCGTGTCGGGATGGATGTAGCGCATGGCCACGAGGCGTTCGCCTTCCAAGGCTCGAAGAGTGGCCTCGTCACGGGTCACGATGCGGCCCTCGCCGTGTCGGACCGGGATGTACAACCGGTCGATACCTCGGGTAAAGACACAGTTCGAGCCTGGATCGCAGGCCAGATGAACCCAGCGGTCCTCGTAACGGGCCGAGGTGTTGTGGGTCAGGCTGACCTGACGCTCCAGATACCGGCCTCCCAGGGCCGGGAGCAGCCCGAGTTTTGCCAACAGCTGGAATCCGTTGCAGATACCGAGGATCAATCCCCCTCCTGCGTGAAAGTCCACCAGATCCTGAACAAGAGGCCGTCCGCTTTCGGTGACGGAGTGTTTCCATCTCATGGCCGCAGCCTGAGCAGCTCCGAGGTCGTCCCCGTCCAAAAATCCTCCCGGGAAAATCAGGAAGTTGTAGTCGGCGAGGCGAACCCGGTCTGCGATCAGATCGGAGAAAAAAACCACGTCGGTGTGGTCCGAGCCCGCCAAGCGCGCGACATGGGCACATTCGCGTTCGCAATTGGTGCCGTTTCCGGTGATGACAATGGTATTGACCGAGGCCATAAAAAACCCCGCTGGTTTTCGGTTGATGTGAGAAGACCGGTGGCCGGTTTCGTACCGGAGGCTGGCAGGGAGCGCAAGTCGCGAGCTCACGGGTTCCTTGACACCTGGAAAAGCCATTGTCTAATCAGATTGTGGCGACGAGTGCCGAGCGCCTTCACTCATCAGAACATGTCGATGGTGGCGTTTGGATCGAGGGTGGCCAGCAGTCAACGGTCGGGCCCAAGGGCCCTCTTTTCTTTTCGTCCAAGAAGCCGGGGCGGTCGACGCGTCGGATCAATGGGCAGCAATCAGCACGGTCGGGAGGATGTCGATGCATACCAAGTACATATTCGTGACCGGCGGGGTCTTGTCTTCCCTGGGCAAGGGGCTGGCCGCGGCCTCTTTGGGGGCACTGCTCCAGGCCCGGGGGCTCAATGTCACCATCCAGAAACTCGATCCCTACATCAACGTCGACCCCGGGACCATGAACCCCTTCCAGCATGGGGAGGTCTACGTCACGGACGACGGGGCCGAGACAGACCTGGATCTCGGACATTATGAGCGATACCTCGGCCGACCCCTGAGTCAGAGAAACAACTTCACCTCGGGCCGGATTTACCACTCGGTCATTACCAAGGAGCGACGAGGCGACTATCTCGGGGGCACGGTCCAGGTCATTCCTCACATCACCGACGAGATTAAGGGTGCCATCCTGAGCGTGTCCGGAGACGACATTGACGTGGCCATCATCGAGATCGGAGGCACGGTGGGAGACATCGAGGGCCTGCCCTTTATGGAGGCCATCCGCCAACTTCGCACCGACTTGGGCAAGGACAACGTCCTCTACATCCACCTGACCCTGGTTCCGTTCATCAAGACCAGCGGCGAACTGAAGACCAAGCCTACCCAGCACAGCGTCAAGGAACTCCGGAGCATCGGCATCCAGCCGGACATCATTCTTTGCCGGGCCGAGGTGGACTTGGACGACGAGATCAAGTCCAAGATCGCCCTGTTCTGCAATGTGGACAGGGACGCCGTGTTCACGGCCATCGACGTGGAGCATATCTACGAACTTCCCCTGACCCTCTACAACGAGGGATTGGATCAGAAGATCGCCATCCTTCTTCGCTTGGCCGCCAAGAACCCCCATCTTCGGGACTGGGAAGAATTGGTCCGGAGGTTGAAGAATCCCCAAAGAGAGGTCCTGATCGCCATCGTAGGCAAGTATGTCGATCTCAGGGAGTCCTACAAAAGTCTTCATGAAGCCCTGGTCCATGGCGGAGTGGCCAGCAATTGTCGGGTCCGGTTCCGCTACGTCAATTCCGAAGAAGTCAATGCGGATAACGTGGCTGAGCGCCTGGAGGGCGTAGATGGAATCCTCGTACCAGGCGGATTCGGGTACCGGGGCGTGGAGGGAAAGATCGTTGCCACCCGTTACGCCAGGGAGCAGAAGATACCCTTTTTCGGCATCTGTCTGGGTATGCAGTGCGCGGTCATCGAATATGCCCGCAATGTTCTGGGCCTGGAGGGAGCTAATTCCGAGGAGTTCGACCCCCAGACTCCCCATCCGGTCATTTACCTGATGACGGAGTGGTACGACTTTCGGCGTGAGATCCTGCAGAAGCGGGATTCGAACAGCGACAAGGGTGGAACCATGCGTCTTGGAGCCTATCCCTGCGTCCTGAAATCGGGGACCAAGAGCCGGGATGCCTATGGAGCAGAGCAGGTTTCGGAGCGGCATCGCCATCGCTACGAGTTCAATCGGGAGTACGAGGAACAATTCGAATCCAAGGGCATGACCATCAGCGGGTACTCTCCCGACCGGACCCTAGTGGAGATTGTCGAGCTCGACGAGCATCCATGGTTCGTGGGATGTCAGTTTCATCCTGAATTCACCTCCAGTCCTATGAAGCCACATCCTCTTTTTCGGGAATTCATCCGGGCGTCCTGTTCAGGACGAAAGGCATGATGGAGGACCTCTACACCCGAAGCCGTCGGGACCTGTTTTTCATCATGGGGCCTTGCGCCCTGGAGAGCCGCGAATTGGCCCTGACCGTGGCCGAGTCCCTCTCGAACCTAGCCTCGAAATTCGGGGTGACTGTGGTCTTCAAAAGTTCCTTCGACAAGGCTAATCGAACCTCCATCAACAGTTTTCGTGGGCCGGGCATGGCCTTGGGCCTGTCCTGGCTGGCCGAGGTCCGGGAGCGGTTTGGTCTGCCGATTCTGACCGACATTCACCTGCCGGAACAGGCCGTACCGGTGGGCGAAGTGGTCGACGTGATCCAGATTCCGGCCTTTCTCTGCCGTCAGACCGATATTCTGGCCGCAGCTGCGGGCACGGGCAAAATTGTCAATGTTAAAAAGGGTCAGTTTCTGGCCCCCTGGGACATGAAGGCCGTGGTGGGCAAGCTGGCCGGGCATGGGTGTTCGCGCATCTGGTGCACAGAGCGGGGAAGCAGCTTTGGGTACAATAATCTGGTGGTCGACTATCGGTCCCTGCCGGTTCTGGCCGGGCTGGGGCATCCGGTGGTCTTCGACGCAACGCATTCGGTCCAGTTGCCGGGCGGTCTGGGCCACGCCTCCGGAGGCCAGCGGGAGCTCGTGCCGGTCCTGGCCCGGGCGGCAGTGGCTGCCGGTGTCCATGGGGTGTTCATGGAAGTCCATCCAGCGCCCGATCAGGCTTTGTGCGACGGGGCCAACAGCTGGCCTCTGGGTCGGGTCGGGGAGCTCATCCGGCTCCTGATGGATATCTACCACGTCGTGCGCGGGGCGAGCGATGACTCTTGAATTGGACGCGGCTAGGATACGGCTCATGGTTCTGGACGTGGACGGAGTGCTCACAGACGGCGGACTCCACTACGACGCCGAGGGCCGGATTTCCAAACGTTTTCATGTCCAGGATGGACTGGGCATCAAGATGGGCCAGAAAGCCGGACTTGCGTTTGCGGTCATCACAGGACTCGAGTCCTCGGCCGTGTCCCACCGGGTGCGGGAACTGGGTATCGAACATTATTTCCCAGGCCAGGTCAGTAAGGTCCCGGTCCTGCTCAATCTGATACGCATGACCGGTGTGGCCTTGGAGGAAATGGCCTACGTCGGGGATGACTGGGTCGATGCCGCGCCCATGGCCCGGGTGGGGTTGCCCATGGCCGTGAAGGATGCCGTGCCCGAGATTCTCGATCTGGCGGCATGGGTGTCTTCCCGTCCCGGGGGACACGGCGCGGTTCGCGAGGCGGTTATGTTCGTCCTTCGGGCCAAGGGCCTTTACGGGCAAATCTGGCAGGGCTGGCGGCAAGATCATGGTGATTGACGGGATCTCCTCGAGAGAATGGACCGGGGCATGAGGCCGGGCAGGAACCTAGTTCTGCTGGCCGCCGTCCTTCTGGGATCCGGAGGCCTGTATTTGGCCGTGCATGGCCTTTTTCGGGATTTGGTCCCGGAAATGAAGACGGGCCTCGACGATTTGCAGGCTGACCTGTCCGTGGAGGGCATTGAACTGCGCCAGGGCCGAGACGGCCGGATGCTCTGGAGGCTTCGGGCCCCTCGGGGAGAGTATGTCCAGGAAAGCGGACTAGTCAGGGTCGAATTTCCCGAAATCGACTACCATCTGGACAACGGTACAGCCCGTGTCAGGGCCCAATGGGGGGAGGTCCGGCAGGAGAGCGGCCGCGCCCGGCTTGGTCCGGATGTGTCGGTGGTCCTTGACGAGGCCACGGTCCTGGCCGATGAGTTGGACTACGACGCTGCGAACCAGCTCCTGGTCCTGAGCGGAAACGTGAAGGTGTCGAAGCCCGGAGCTGATCTGACTGCTCCCAGACTGGAGATTCGTCTCGACTGGGAAACGGCCGAGGCCACGGGTGGAGTGAGGGTCGAGTTTTCCGGGTCCGGAACCTTGGCGACGGTAAAGATAGAAGGGTGATATGCCACGAATGCTGATATTTTTTTTCCTTTTTCTGATGGCCTTTCCGAGTCATCTGGCAGCGGACGAAACCGTTCCGACTCGGATCAGCGCCGATACCATGACCTATACCCAGAAATCCGGGACGGTGGAGTTTTCGGGCCAAGTCCAGGTGGATCGGGAGGATTTCACCCTCTGGTCCGATCGGCTGACCGTGGAGTTTGACCCACAGGGCGGTCGGCAGGGAGTTGGGCCGGTGGAGGTCGGCGGGAAGGTCCAGAAGATTGTGGCTGAAGGGCAGGTCCGTTTTTCGGGCCAAGGGCGCGAAGGCCAATGCGGCCGGGCCGTGTACGAGGACGGGCCTGGCGTCTTGACCCTGACGGAGGACCCTTTCGTCCAGGAGGGAAGGAACCGGATTCAGGGAGAGACCATCCGGCTCTATCTCCGGGAGAACCGGAGTGAAGTCATCGGCGGGCAGAAGCGGGTCGAGGCAATCTTTCACACGCCGAAAAGGGATGCCGAGCTGCCATGACCGACGCGTCCAGCAAGGCCGCCCCCTCCGTCACACTCGAGGCCCGGGGCCTTGGCAAGGTCTTCGGGCGTAAGGAGGTGGTCCACGATATTTGCCTGGGTTTGTCTCAGGGAGAGGTTGTCGGCCTGCTGGGCCCAAACGGGGCGGGCAAGACCACGACTTTCTACATGCTCGTAGGCATCATCCGCCCCACCGTCGGACAGGTCTTTCTGGCCGGACAGGACGTGACGACCTGGCCCCTATACCGTCGGGCCCGCTTCGGCCTGACCTATCTGCCCCAGGAAAGTTCGGTTTTTCGAAAGCTCTCAGTACGGATGAATCTGCGCATTGTCCTCGAGTACTCGGGCCTGAGCCGAAAGGATCAGCGAAACAAGGAGGAACGACTCCTAGAGGAATTGGGCATCGCCAGGCTGGCCGACCAGAAGGCAGCCTTTCTTTCGGGCGGGGAGCGCCGCAGGCTCGAGATCGCCAGGGCCATGGTGCGTGATCCAAAATTTGTTCTCCTGGACGAGCCCTTCGCGGGCATCGATCCATTGGCGGTGGACGACATTCAGAAGATTATCGTCGCCCTCAAGGAGAAGGGTATCGGGGTTCTCATCTCCGACCACAATGTTCGGGAAACTCTGCGCATCTGCGATAGGGCCTCGCTGGTCTGCGCCGGCCGGGTCATTCTGGACGGAACCCCGGATGAGATCGTCTCTGACCAGCGGGCCCGGCAATTGTATCTCGGCGAAGGGTTCAGTCTGTGATGATGTGTTGGCCACATCCGCTCCGGCCGTGACGCGATTGCCAGACGTTGGCTTCTGTGGCAGATTCGAGTCGTCGCGGATTGGCCGCGGCCAAGCGGCGATCAACGGAGGCCTTGTTCACGGCCTGAGCATTCCAAAATGGGACTCGAACTTCGACAAAGCCTGAAGCTGACCCAGCAGCTGGTCATGACTCCCCAGTTGCAGCAGGCCATCAAGCTGCTCCAATTGTCCAGAATGGAGCTGGTGGAAGCCATTCAGCAGGAATTGCTGGAGAATCCCATGCTTGAGGTCCAGGAGGAGCCCGTCGAGGAGCCCCAGGCAAGAAACGACGAGCGCCGCCGGGAGCTTGGCGCTGACGAGGCTGATCTCATCCGCAGCGCGGACTGGGAGAGCTATCTCGGCGATTTTTCGAGCATGGCCAAGCAGGCTCAGGTCAGAGAAGTCGAGGTTCTAGACGAGGTCCTGTCCTACGAGGGAAGGCTTTCCTCGGCTCCGTCCCTGCAAGGGCATCTGCTCTGGCAGCTCTGTCTGTCCGATCTGGACGCGGAGGCGAGGAGGGCGGGCGAGGAGATCATCGGTAATCTGGACTCGAGTGGCTACCTGTCTTCGAGTGACGAGGAACTGGCCGAGGCCGCTGGTGTCTCCAAAGAAATCGTGGAACAAGTCGTCCATTTCATCCAAAGGATGGACCCGGTGGGCGTGGCCTCCAGGAGCCTCCAGGAATGCCTGGCCGTCCAGCTCGAAATCATTGGCGAACAGGACCCGATTCTCTACTCCCTGGTCTGGGATCATCTGGAGGATATCGAGAAGCGTCGTTTCAAGCCCCTGATACGTAAGTTCCATATGGCCATGGAGGACATGAAGGTCTATCTGGAGATTATTCAGAAGCTCGACCCCATGCCCGGGGCCCGTTTCGGCGGGGACAGCCCGAGATATATCAGTCCGGACGCCTATGTCTTCAAGTACGAGGACGATTTCGTCATTGTGTTGAACGACGACGGGCTGCCCAAGCTCCAGCTGAATCCCTTTTTTATGGATGGACTCTCAAAGCGGTCCGGGAAGGATGCCGAGTATCTGACGGAGAAGATACGATCGGCCCAGTGGCTGATGAAGAGTCTCCATCAGCGACAGCGGACCCTCTACAAGGTTCTGGAGAGTATCGTCCGTTTTCAGCGGGGATTCTTCGAGGAGGGCGTATCCCAATTGAGACCCCTTATTCTCAAGGATGTGGCCGAGGATATCGAGATGCACGAGTCCACAGTGAGCCGGATTACCTCCAACAAGTATGTGGCCACTCCCCACGGGCTATGCGAGCTAAAATTTTTCTTCAACAGCGCTCTGGACATGGACGATGGGTCGCAAGTGGGCTCGGAAAGTGTCAAGGCCGCCATCAAGGGTATGATCGCCGATGAGAACCCCAAGAAACCCCTGAGCGACGACCGGATCGTCCAGTTGCTCAAGGAGAGGCTTGATGTAAACATTGCCCGGAGAACCGTGGCCAAATACAGGGCGGCACTGAACATTCCCTCGTCCTCCAAGAGGAGGGCGATTTTCTGAGAATTTGGGATCCAGAACCCTAAATCAGGAGGAACGTCATGGAGATCAAGTACAATTTCAAGAATTTCGATCCTTCCGACCATCTGAAGAAATATGCCCACACCCGATTCGACAAGGTGGGCAAATATATGAAACACGCCGAAAATGCCGAGTTGACCGTCAATCTTGAGGTAGAAAAGCATCGGCACATCGCAGAGGTCGTGCTGCATGCCGATAACCTGCATATCTCGGCCAACGAGGAAAGCGGTGACATGTACGCGACCATCGACATGCTTCTCGACAAGGTCGAGGCCCAGGTGCGCAAGATCAGGGGCAAGGGCATGGCCAAGGCCAAGAAGCGGGCGGTCAAGAACAAGACCGTCCGGCTGGACATTGTCAGCTTTGCCCCAATGCCTTCGGGTGGTGGGAGGATTCCAACAGTCGTCGAGGCCGACCGCTACGAGCCTAAGCCCATGCCCGTAGACGAGGCGGCTATGCAGCTCGAGAGCCTGAATTATGAGTTTTTGGTTTTCTTGAACGCCGAAACAGAACGGATCAACGTTATCTACCGCCGGAAGGACGGTGATTACGGGTTGATCGACCCCGGGGTCTAGGGGATGCAGCTGTCCGAATACCTGGACAAGGACCTCATCGTCGCCGAGCTTAATTCGAGTTCCAAGCCCGAGGTCCTGGCCGAATTGCTGGCACCATTGGGGGGCAAGTACCCCCACCTCGACTTGAAGTCGGTCCTGGCCATTCTCATGGATCGCGAAAGCCTCGGCAGCACGGGGATCGGGGATGGGGTGGCCATTCCTCACGGGAAGCTGGACAACTTGGAGCGGGTCATAGTCGCTGTGGGTCGAAGCCAGGAGGGTGTGGATTTTCAGTCCCTCGACCACAAGCCGGCCCGAATTTTTTTCCTTGTGCTGGCTCCGGAGCAGGTGGCCGGGATGCATCTTCGCATCCTGGCCACCGTGTCCCGACTTCTGCAGGACACCGTGTTTCGTCAGGAGTTTCTCGACGCTCCGGGCTGCGACGCCTTGTGGGATATGTTGCGTAAGGTTTGAGGCCTGTGGTTTCCCAGAACAAGATTCCGGTCATCATTGTCACCGGCCTCTCCGGAGCGGGCAAGAGCACGGCCCTGCACGTGCTGGAGGACTTGGGTTTCTATTGCGTGGATGGGCTTCCGGCCCGTCTGGCTCCGGTCATGGTTGATCTTTTCGCTGGGAAGGCCAGCGTCAGCTATCGGGGTCTAGCATTGGGCATGGATCTGCGGCAGGAGGACTTCGGGAACGAGTGGAAGGAAGCCCGGTCCTTTCTGGGCAAGGAAGGCTGGGCACTTCAGATCCTTTTTCTGGAGGCCGACGCTCAGATTCTCTTCCGGCGCTATGCCACCACCCGCCGGCCTCACCCGCTGGAAGGCGCCGACATCGGTCTTGAGGCGGCTCTGGCCCAGGAACGGGAATCGCTTGCGCCGATCAGGGCCGAGGCCGATCTGGTTCTGGACACCACATCCTTTTCCATTCACGATTTGAGGCGGGTGATTCAGGAACGGTGGAGTTTTCTTGAGGACAAGACCTGCGGGTTCAGAATACACATGGTGTCCTTCGGATTCAAATACGGCGTACCGATCGAATCCGATCTGGTTTTTGACCTTCGATTTTTGGCCAACCCGTATTTCGATGTCGGGCTGAGGCCTCTTTCCGGACAGGATCAGGCCGTGTTCGACTTTGTATTCAATGACGAACCGGCCCGGGAATTTCTGGATCGCTTTGAGGATTTCCTGCTTTTTCTTTTGCCCAGATACGCCACGGAGGGACGGTATAGACTGACCATGGCCCTGGGATGTACCGGTGGGAGGCATCGTTCAGTGGCCACGGCCGAAGTCGTGGCTAAGACCTTGAGACAGCGGGGATACGCCGTGACCGTCGAGCATCGTCATCTGGCTTTGGGCTGAGGTCCGGGGCGAGAATCCGGGATCGAATTATGATTGGACTCATTCTGGTCACCCATGGCAGTTTTGGTCGAGCCCTTTTGGACGTTGCCGAGTCGATTCTTGGGCCGAACCAGGACTGCGCTGTGGTCGAAGTGGACGTGACCCGAAGCATGGACCTGATGCTCTCGGAGATCGCCACATGCGTGAAGACGGCCGACAGGGGAGACGGAGTGCTCATTTTGACGGACATGTTCGGCGGCACTCCGACCAATCTGAGCCTTTCGCTTTTGGCCATGGCCCGGATTGAGGTCATGACCGGAGTCAATCTGCCCATGCTTCTGAAGGTTCTGACCATGCGCGACGAGTCGTTGGGAAAGGTGGCAACGGAAGCCAAGAACGCAGGCAAACAGGGCATCCAGGTAGCCGGAGAGGTTCTTCGGCGCAAGGTTGAGACCTGAATGATGTGGGTACGAATAGACAATCGTCTGGTCCATGGCCAAGTCATCGAGGGATGGGTTCCCTATGTCCGGGCCCGGGCGCTGTGTGTGGCCAATGATGAGCTCAGCGTCGATCCCCTGCGCCAGGAGATCATGGGTCTGGCCGTGTCTTCGGATTTGGATCTTCTGTTCTCCAGGGTTGCCGAGGCTGCGCGATGTGTTCGGGATCTGTGCAGACGTTGGCCGGGAGTTAACATGCTGATCCTTTTCGCTAGTTGCACAGATGCTCGGAGGGCCTATGAGGATGGGCTGGAATTCAGCCAGGTCAACGTCGGGAACCTCCACTACGCTCCAGGCAAACGCCAGCTCTGTTCCCATGTGGCAGTGAGCCAGGAAGACGTCAATTGTTTGAATTTTTTTGTCAAGAAAGGTCTTGAGGTCGATTTCCGCTGTGTTCCCAACAAACCCGTACATGTGAGCTGGTGACCATGGACGGCCTGTCGTTCTGGCACCTAATCGGGGCAAGTTTTTTTTTGCCTGCATTGGCCTGACCCGGTTCTCAATGTCGGTCGGGTTCCTGTCCCGTCCCCTTGTTTCGGCTCTGCTCTGGGCGGCCATGACCGGAGACATGGTCACTCCCATCCTCGTCGCTGTTTTTTTCGAGCTGTTTTGGCTTGACCTTATTCCCGTGGGGACCTTTATCCCCCCCATGGCCTCCTATGCATCACTGGCAAGCATTGTCACCGTGGAGCGACTGGGCCAACTTCAGGTCATGCAGATCGCCGCCATCATGGCCGCATCGGCTCTCCTGGCCATGATTGGTGCCTGGCTCGAATCCAGACAGAGGGTTAGGCAGAATATCAGCTTCAATACTTTGCTGGCCTGGAGCCGGAGGGGGATGACGGAACGATATCGTCCAGAGCGTCTGGTCTTGAAGTCCATTCTTCAACAGCTGGCTATGCACGGAGCGTTTTTTTTCGTTTCTGTCTGGGCCTTGATCACCTTTGGTGGCATGGCTGTGGCGTTGGTCCCGGACATGGAATGGATGAACTGGAACGTTTTGTGGCTGTTCGCCAGCCTCGGAGGTTTGCTATCCCTGCGGATCGCCAAGGCCTACGCGGTGTTTGGACTTTCATGCTGCCTTGTAGCCCTGGTTTTTTTGTCTATGACCTTGACCTGAGCTCGACATCGGGCTCAAAAATAATGCTTGGCAGCGGCGCTTCATTGTGATATTTAGCACAAGCTTTCCTGACTCTCGGAAAGTTCCCGATCCGTACATTCATTTTTTTGAGGAGGTTTCGTAATGGCAGTGTATGTTTTTGGTCACAAGAATCCCGATTCCGACACCGTTTGTAGCGCCATCGCCCTTGCCGACCTGAAGAGCAAGCTGGGCGTGGAGTGTGTTCCCGTGGCCCAGGGAGAGATTAACCCCGAAACGGCCTTCATCCTGAAGAAATTCGGTGTGGCCGCTCCGGCTGTAAAGACTTCGTTCGCCGGCGAGAAGGTTTTCCTCGTTGACACCTCCGATTTGGCTCAGTTGCCCGACGACATCGCCAAGGCCGAGGTTCTGGGCGTTGTCGATCATCACAAGCTGGGCGACCTGACCACCCCCAACCCCTTGGAGTGCTGGATTTGGCCCGTGGGCTGCACGGCCACTGTACTCAAGGCAATGTACGATTTTTTTGGCGTCGAGATTTCCAAGCCCATGGCCGGGATCATGCTTTGCGCCATCCTGAGCGACACAGTCATCTTCAAGTCCGCCACCTGCACGGACAAGGACAAGGAAGCCGCCGCCGCCCTGGCCAAGATCGCTGGCCAGTCAGATCTGCAGGCCCTGGGCATGGAAATGTTCAAGGTCAAGTCCGCCGTTGAGGGCACTCCTGCTCGCGAGCTCGTCCTGCGCGACTACAAGGATTTCAAGATGAGCGGCAAGGTCGTCGGCATCGGCCAGCTCGAAGTCGTTGATCTGTCCATCCTGGACGGCGTGAAGCCGGCCCTGGTCGAGGACATCAATAAGCTCAAGGGCGAGAAGGGTAACCACTCGGTCTTTTTGCTCTTGACCGACATCATGAAGGAAGGCTCCGAGATGCTCATCGTCTCTGACGATGAGTCCGTGGTTGAGAAGGCCTTTGGCGTCAAGCCCGCAGGCGGCAAGGTCTGGTTGCCCGGGGTCATGAGCCGTAAGAAGCAGGTCGTTCCCAATTTCGAGAAGGCCTTTGCCGGTTAAGACAACCCGTCAATGATCCTTTGAGGGCCCGCTCCGGTTTTGGCCGAGGCGGGCCCTTTTTCGTGGAGAGAGGAGGGTCGCGTGTTTCTTGTGGACGCCCATTGTCATCTTCAGGATGGCCATCTGCGTTACGGACTGGACCAGGCCATGGACCGGGCCCGCAGGGCCGGGGTCGGTCTTTTGTTTTGCAACGGCACGGCCGAGGACGATTGGGACTACGTTCTCTCCCTTCCCGTGAGGCATTCCGAGGTGTTGCCCTGGCTGGGACTGCACCCGTGGTTCGTGGATGAGGCTCGACCAGGCTGGCAGGAAAGGCTTGAACGTCTTCTGGGTGACGGAGTCTGCGGCCTGGGAGAGATCGGGCTGGACCGCGCGGTGGAGGGGGCCGATGTCGATCGTCAGGAAGAGGCTTTTGTGGCTCAGCTCAGGCTGGCATCTAAACACCGGCTTCCAGTGTCCATCCATTGCCGCAAGGCTTGGGAACGACTTGTTGCCTTGCTTCGGGCCGAGGGAGGGCTCAGGTACGGGGGCATTGTTCACTCCTATGCAGGTTCGGCCGAGATGGTTCCGGTTCTGGAGGCCCTGGGATGTTCCATCTCCTTTTCCTGCTCCTTGACCAGACCGAATAACAAAAGGGCCCGAAGGGCCTGTCGATATGTGTCCATGGACAGACTGCTGGTGGAGACTGACAGCCCGGCCATCGCCCCGGAAGGGGTGGAGAGGGATCGCAACGAGCCGGAGAATTTGGTCTTGGTGGTGCGGGCGCTGGCGCAACTTCTGAATCTGTCTCCGGACGATGTGGCCGGGACCACAGCATCCAACGCGAACGGGTTGTTGCCGGAGTCCTGTCGAATAACGATCAGGCCGTGATGCCTCTGGAGGGAGGAGTGTCCCGCCACCAGGAAAGTGCAGGCGTTGTCGGAATGAGGCCGAGCTGTCGGCAGAGGGCGCCAAAGACGACCAGACCAGCCATCTCGTCAGGGCCCAGACCGTAGGCCATGGATCGCCAATAGGTCTCGGCCTCCTGAGGGGAGAGCCAGTCCGGAATCTCAGGATGTCTGGCCAAGGTGGCGAGGCACCGGTCCATGTCGGTCACGGTCTCAGTCAGGGCCTGGGAAAATTCCTCAAGGAATTGTCTTTTCTTGCCCATCAATCCTCTGCGGACGATCCAGACGGCAAAGACGAAGGGCAAGCCGGTCATGGCCCGCCACTCGCGGCCCAGATCAAGGATGACCCAGCCTTTGGGCGGGTTCAAGGTCAGCCTGAGGGCGTGGTCTCCAATTTCGAGGGACGGAATGGGTTTGCTGGTTGCCGTTCCCGGGGGAGCGAGGACGATATTCGGTTCCGGAAGATTCCAGTGTAGCCGCCAAAGAATGCGAACCAGAGCCGAGGAGGTTGCCGAGGCCGTGGTCAATTGGAGCGGAGCGTCCTCGGAGGCCATGAAAGCGGCCAAGTCGGCCGTGGGGACCGGGGTGGCCAGAACTACGCTCTGGACCTCCTGCCGACTGGAGATGCCCGCCCCGGGGAGAAGCCGATAGGCTTCAGGCCGGGCAAGGTATTCAAAGGATGACGAAGGGGAGACGTCGACGTCCCCTCGAGCCAGAAGGTTGTTCAGTTCGTTGGGATGACCGGAAATCAGGCGATAGCGATTGGACTGTAGCCCCAGACGTTCTTTCAAAAGAGCGAATACCGGAAGAACGTTCAAGTAACTGATGCGGCCGATGTTCAAGATCGGCGGTCGGTCGATGCTCATGACGTCTGGAAATGAAAGGAAAAGGGCGGGAAGACCCGCCCTTTTCGTATCAGGTCTTGGTTGACCGGGCCTAGTCGAGCTGGGCCAGGAGAGTGTCCTTGATGGCTTCGATGGTGCCCTTGCCATCCAACTCAATGTATTTGAAGCCCATTTTGGGGGCCAGATCCTTGTAGAAATAGGATGCGGCCAGGGTGCCCTGCTTGGTGTCGTAGTAGATGTCGTGGCGCTTGTTGATGGCCTCTTCGTCCTGGTCGTCGGACCGGGCCTTGAGTTCACCGCCGCAGACCCGGCATTTGCCGTCCTTGGGAGCAATAGCCGGGATGTCGACGTTGTTCGGATGATTGGCGTCGTTGACGCACAGGCGCCTACCCATGATCCGGGCCTTGGCCACCTCGCGCGGGAGCAGGATCTCAATGACGTAGTCAAGTTTGACTCCGTCGGCCTGCAGGGCGGCCCAGAGCTTTTGGGCCTGGACTATGGAGCGGGGGAATCCGTCCAAGAGCCAGCCCTTGGCCCCGGACTGCTTCAGGACGTCGAGAACCATGGGAATGGTGATGTCGTCGGGGACGAGTTCGCCGCGGTCTATGTATTCCTTGGCCTTTTTGCCCAGCTCGGTACCCCCTCCGATGTGTTTGCGGAAGATGGCTCCGGATTCGATGTGGTCGAGGTCGTATTTTTTCTTCACCAGGGAACCCTGGGTTCCTTTGCCGCTACCGTTGGGTCCAAAAATCAAAATGTTCAATATATTGTCCTCCTTGAGAAAAATTTCTCAAATGTCTATCCGCGGCGGCCCCGGCTGTCAATGGGCAAGACATTCAAATTGAAGTCGGCTCCGGATAGTGGTACTTGGAAGGCAAAGGGTACGTGCAAGATGACCGCAGAAGCCCCAAGGAGTGATCGATGGCGCACGATCTTGAAGGATTTGTTGACGAGTTGACGGCCGAGGGGCTCAAGGAGGCCGCGGACACCTTTTTTGGCCGCCGAAAGGATCTGGAGTCGGACTTGGAAGTCTTACAGTCCCAGGCGAAGAAGGTCGAAACGCTGGGTAAGGAGGCCTGCACGACCTTGGCGAGACTGCATTTTCTCCTTCTGGAGGGCATGGGAGTGCCGATGCTCTACGACGGATTGCACCTCACTCCACCCGCCGAGCGGGACGTGCCTCGATCCGGGCATTGGCCTCCGGGGTCGAAGATTTGCATTCCCAAGGCCATGACCAAAAAGGGGAGGTACGTCGGAGTGGTCCTGAAGGCCTACGATTCGGCCCAAAAAGCTGTCAACGACTATCTCCATGGACGTATCAGCGCTGATCCCCACTGCCCGGGGCGCAAACTGCTCAGCCCCAATCTGGAGCAGATGAAAATTCGGTTTGCCAAGATCAACGCCGAGGTGGCCAACCTGAACGAACACTATCGGGCCTCGGATGTTCTTTTATTCGCCAAGCGTCTGGACGTCCAAAAAATGGAGGCCGAAGACAACCTGGGGGGCGGTGGACAGTACACCCTGGACAAGGAGCTGTCCTTCGAGCCTCTGGTCTGGGACGATCTGGGGTTGCCCGACCTTCCGGACCTGCCGAAGACGGCCAAGGCCGAGGGATGCCTACGCGACATGGCAGGCAGGCTCTTCAAGGAAGACAAGCATCACGCCGAGGCCGTCTTGGCCCGGATCGGATGAACGACACCGAGCAATGACAAGGAAAAGGAAGAGGGCATGGACCTGATTCGAGACTATCTGGGACCGATAAACATCGAAATACTGTTGGTCCTGGGTCTGCTGGCCTTAGGCTATCTGGCGACGACCCTGGTCTTCAACTTCTTCATCCGCCGCCGGGCCATGACCGGGACCGGGGCCCGATTCATCAAGTGGCTATTCCTGCTCATCCTGCTGGTCATCCTGGACCGACTGGTGCTTCCCAAGCTGAAGAACGAACTTCTCGGCAAGGCCATATTCATTCTGGAGCTCGGGGCACTGTGGATGCTGGTGCGGCAATTCATCGACGGGTTCTACGTCGATGTGTACCTAAAGGTCATCAAAGGCCGTCAGGTGAACCACATCCTGGTGGATCTCTTCAAGTTCCTTTTTCTCCTGGCCGTCGCCGTCTGGGGGATCAAGGAGATTTTCGACATCAACCCCGGGTCGATCCTGACTTCTTCGGCCATCCTGACTGCCGTCATCGGTTTTGCCATGCAGGACACAATCGGCAGCCTCATTTCCGGTCTGCTGATTCAGATGGAAAAACCTTTCGATCTCGGGGAGTGGATTTCTGTGGCCGGACGTGAGGGGAAGGTCGTGGAGGTCACTTGGCGGTATACCAAGATCGAGACTATCAGCCGGGACTACATTCTGGTTCCCAACAACAGCATTTCAAGGGACACTCTTATCAATTTCAACCGGCCCATGCGCGAGGTTCGCAGAGAAATTCGGATATCGGCGGATCTGTCCACCCCGCCGGTCAAGGTCAAGTCGGCCATTGCCGAGGTCCTGGATAAAAGTCCGGCCGTTTTGAAGGACCCCAGGCCCATCATCCGGTTGACCGGTTTCTTTGACTACCGGGCCGAGTATCTGGTCATGTTTTACGTCCGTCAGTTTGATCACGCTAGGCGGGCCATTGACGAGCTGAACACATCCATCTGGTACCAGTTCCAGAGTCAGGGGATCGTCATACCCCTGCCCAGACAGGAAGTGGTTCTCCGGCGTCCGGAGAAACCAGAATCGGTCGACCATGTGGTCGCTTTTCTCCAGTCCACGGATTTGTTCCAGGGCATGGGCAAGGATGAGCTGGAGATGCTGGTCCGGTCCGGCAGTCGGCGGGTCTACCCTCCTGAGACAAAGATCGTCTCGGTGGGGGACAGGGACTGCAATCTGTTCATCATCGTCCAGGGGCGCGTCCGGGTGGTCCACGCTGGAAAGGAAGTGGCGGTCATCGAGTCCGGAAACGTCTTTGGGGAGATCGCCCTCTTGACCGGGGAACCAAGGACGGCCGATGTTGAGACCCTGGAAACCACCCATTGTTTGATCATCGATCAGGAAGGGTTCAGAATGGTCCTGGAAAAAAATCCGAACATCATCGCCAACATCAGGCGGCTCTTCGAGGAAAGAAGGGCACTGGCCTCCAAGCAGGGGGGAGGGGCTAAGGCCGGAGTCGTGGAAGCTGGGACTTTATTTCAGATGTTCAGGAAGATCTTCATGTCCTGATCGGAGGGTTAGCCCTCGTACCCTTCATCCTTCGACAGGTCGGGCCGCATGGCCGCGGCCTTGGCCAGTTCGTCGCAGCGTTCGTTCTCGGGCAGGCCGGCATGAGCCTTGACCCACTCGAAACGGACCTGGTGGGTGTCGAGCAAAGGAATGAGCCGCTCCCAGAGATCCCGGTTCTTGACCGGTTTCTTGTCCGACGTCTTCCATCCGTTCTTCAACCAGTTCTTGACCCATCCCTTGCCGATGGCGTCGTGCAAGAGCCGCGAATCGGTCCGAACAACGGCCTTGGCCGGTCGTGTCAGAGCCTCCAGGGCCATGATGGCGGCCAGAATCTCCATGCGGTTGTTAGTTGTCCGAGCAAATCCGCCGGAAATTTCCCTGCGTTTGTTCCCATAGCTCAGGACAGCTCCGTACCCGCCGGGGCCCGGGTTACCCAGGGATGACCCGTCGGTGTGGATCATGACCACGCCGGGTTCAGGATTCCGGCTGACGTTCATAGACGGCCTCCATTTCTACAAAAAAGCGTTCAAGGACGTGAACGAGCCCTTCGGGCCAGGTGTCGGCCTCGAAGTGCTCGGACATGTCGTTTTTCATGTCTTCAACGAATTTGAGGCCGATGGCCCGCCCGACGAGAGGTGGCAGCTCGATGACGAGCCGCCTGTTGTCGGGACTGAGGCCGATGAAGACCGTATTGCGATCTCCCGTCGGAGGCTGGGGAAGGTCGTGGGTGATCTTGATGGTCAGCATCAGTCCGTATTTGGTGCGGAGCATGCGGCCCATGTTTTTGATCCATGTCATCCGGTCCTGTTCCAGCGTATTGGTCTGATCAAAGATGACCTGCTGATCGAGGATTTTTTCCATGCTCCGGTTCGAGTGCTGCCAAAAGAGCAGGCCGCTGACCATGAAAATGGCCATCAGGGCCAGCATGCGGGCCACGGTCCGCACGGCCCGGGTGTGAGATTGGGGCCTGAGGTCGAGCATGGGCGGCTCCCTTTTCAATTCTCGGCCAGCCACTCGGCCAGAGGGCCTTCGAATTCCCGACGGATTCTCTCCAGTCCCTCGGGGTTTTCGGCCTCGAAGCGCATGACCAGAACGGGCTGGGTGTTGGAGGCCCGAAGCAGCCCCCAGCCGTCGGAATGGTTGACCCGAATCCCGTCCAGGGTGGAGACCATGTTCGCCGGATAGGTCGAGGTGAAAAGGGCCTGAGCCCGGCCGACGATCTCGACCTTGCGTTCTTCGGGGCATTCAATGCGGATTTCGGGAGTGGAAACCGTGGACGGCCAGGAGTCCAGGGCTTGGCTCAAGGGAGGGGCATCCCGGCCTCCCAGGAGTTCGGCCAGACGGAGGGCCGCGTACAGGGCGTCGTCGAATCCAAAATAGCGGTCGGCGAAGAACATGTGCCCGCTCATCTCTCCGGCCAGCATGGCGTCGGTTTCCTGCATCCTGGCCTTGACCAGGGAGTGGCCGGTTTTCCACATCTCAGGTTTTCCCCCGTTCTCGGCAATGTCTTTAAACAGGAGATGGGAGCATTTGACGTCAGCGATGACGGTGCCTCCGGGGCGAGCGGCCAGGGCCTTGCGGGCATAGAGGGCCAGGAGGCGGTCGCCGTAAAGGACATCCCCGTTTTCGTCCAAAACACCGATGCGGTCGGCGTCTCCGTCCAGTCCGATGCCGGCCATGGCCCCGTGTTCCAGGACGGCCCGGCGGAGATCAACGAGGTTCTCGGGCACGGTGGGGTCGGGGTGGTGATTGGGGAAGTTACCATCCGGTCGGCAGAAAAGAGGCACGACCTCGACTCCGGCCCGTGACAGGAGCTCGGCGCAGATTTCGCCTCCGGTGCCGTTGCCTCCGTCCACGACCAGCCGGATCGGACGCTCAAGGCCGATGTGGTTGGCCAAGTGGTCGAGATAGTCTGGAACGATGTCCAGCTCTGAAGCCACGGCAGAGCCGGTGGCAAAGGTCCCGGACTCCATGATGGTCCTGATTTCCTGAATCTGTTCGGCGAAGATGGTTCCCGGGCCGGACCAGATCTTGAACCCGTTGTATTCTGGGGGGTTGTGGCTGGCCGTGATCATGACTCCGGCGGCCAAATCCAAGCGTTTGACGGCGTAATACAGAAGCGGGGTGGGCACCTGGTTCAAAACGGTGACATGGACGCCGGTGGACATGAGGCCGCTGACTAGAGAGGTCTGGTAGCCGGGTGAAGAGTGGCGGCAGTCGTGGCCGACCACGGCCCGATTTTGGCCCCGATTCAGAAAGAAGGTCCCGCAGGCTTGGCCCAGGGTCTCCACCCATTCGGGATCGAAATCCCGGTCGACGATGCCCCGGATGTCGTATTCCTTGAAAACCCTTGGATTGATTGGCTTCATGAGGCGTGTCTCCCGGAAATGACCTGATGTATTCGAAGGCCGATGTGTACGTAGGGAGGCGGTGAAGGTCAAACTGTTGTTCTTGTCACCGGTTTTCCTTGACCTCACCCCAGTGCTCCTTTAGGCTCATTTGCATGAACTGGGACTGGGAAAAACTACAGAACAAGCGGCAGAGGCAAGGCGGCGGCACACCCCCGCCATTTCAGCCCGACATGAACCAGTGGAAGGACCGCCTTCCCAACCTGCGCAATTTTCGAATGCCGGGTGGGAAACTTCTGGTGCTCCTGCTGGTCCTATTGTGGGCTGCGAGCGGCATCTACATCGTCGAGCCCGACGAGGTGGGCGTGGTCCAGCGATTCGGGGCCTATGACCGGACGACTCAGCCGGGACCCCATTATCACATCCCCTTTCCGGTGGAGTCTGTGAAAACCCCGAAGGTCAAGAAGGTCCAGCGGGTCGAAATAGGATTCCGAAGCGGGTCGAACACCCTGGGCTTCTTTCCGGATCAGGTCAGGCTTTTGCCCGAGGAATCCCTGATGCTGACCGGTGACGAGAACATCGTCGATGTTCAGTTCATCGTTCAGTTCAAGATCAAGAACCCCGAGGACTATCTGTTCGTCATCAGTAATCCTGAGAAATCGGTCAAGGACGTGGCCGAGGCGGCCATGCGCAAGGTCATCGGCTTCAACAAGATCGACGCCGTCCTGACAGCCGAGAAATTCGCCGTCCAGAACATGACCAGGGAACTCATGCAGACCATTCTCGACCAATACCAGAGCGGCATAGAAATCATGGCCGTTCAGCTCCAGGACGTGCATCCACCCCGAGAGGTGATCGACGCCTTCAAGGACGTGGCCAGCGCCAAGGAAGACAAGAGCCGGTTCATCAACGAGGCCGAGGCCTACAGTAACGACCTCCTGCCCAAGACCAGGGGGGAGGTGGCCGGCATCGTCAACCAGGCCGAAGGCTACAAACAATCGGTCGTCAACAACGCTCTTGGTGAAACGTCAAGATTCCTGGCCGTACTGGCTGAATACAACAAGGCCAAGGACGTGACCCGGAAGCGTTTGCATCTCGATACTATGCAGGAGATCTTCTCGCACCAGGGCAATTCCAAGCTGATTCTGGATCAGAAGGCCATGGATCGGGTCCTGCCACTATTGCCGTTGCAAGGTGGCTTCACGGGGACGCCCGGACAGGTCAAGGGAGGTGCCCAATGATGGATCGCAAAGCACCTCTTGTTGTGGCCCTGACGGTTCTGGTCGGGCTCTTCCTCGTTCTTCAGGCCGCTTTCGTGGTTGACCAGACCGAGCGGGCCATCGTCCTCCAGCTGGGCAAGCCTGTGTCCGGCATGGACGAGGGGTTGGAGCCGGGACTGCATTTCAAGATTCCCTTCGTTCAAAACGTGGTATTCTTCGACCATCGTCTTCTCGAGTACGATGCCCCGGCCGCCGAGATTCTCACCTTGGACAAGAAGAATCTTGTGGTCGACAATTTCACTCGCTGGAGGATCAAGAATCCTCTGCTCTTCTATGAGACTTTGAACAACATCGACAGCGGTCAGGCTAGGCTGAACGATATCATATATGCTGAATTGCGCGTGGCCTTGGGGCGGTTCACCCTCACAGAGGTGGTCGCCAGCGAGCGGAGCGGGATCATGGAGGAAGTCACGGCCAGGACCCATGAACTTCTGAAAGACTATGGGATCGAAGTTATCGATGTCCGCATCAAACGAACCGATCTGCCGCCCGAGAACCGACAGGCCATCTTCGGACGGATGCGGGCCGAACGAGAGCGCCAAGCCAAGCAGTACCGTTCTGAAGGCCGCGAGGAAGCGGCCAAGATCACGACCGGAGCCGATAGGGAAAGAACCGTTCTTTTGGCCGAGGCCCGAAGAAAGGCCCAGGAACTCAAGGGCGATGGCGACGCCAACGCCACGGAGATTTTTGCCAAGGCCCTGTCGCAGGATCCGGAGTTCTATGCCTTTCAGAAGAGTCTTGAGGCCTATCGCGAGGGATTCAGGGACAAGACCGAATTCGTGTTTACGCCCGACAACCAGTTCCTGCGTTATTTAGAAAAGGACACCCCGTAGGGATTTGTATCATCGACGGACGTCAAGGGTCCCGGTCATGCTACTTGCACGGCCGGGACCTTTTTTTTGTTTGTGGCAAGGTGCCTGCCGGTCGGTCGTCAGATCCGGTCAGAGAAAGAGGAGCAGGGATACGGCCATGACGACCATGCCCGCGATGAGGCCGTAGATGCAGTGGTGAGGGTGGCCGTATTCCCGGGCCGCAGGCAGCAGTTCGTCCAGGGAGATGAAGACCATGATTCCGGCCACGGAAGCGAAGAGAAGCCCGAAAACGGCCGGGGTGAAGAAAGGCATGATGAGCAGGAACGCGGCCAAGGCCCCGACCGGTTCGGCCAGCCCCGAGAGAAAGGAGAGGCCGAAGGCCTTTTTCCGGCTGCCAGTGGCATAGAAGATAGGGACGGACACGGCGATGCCCTCGGGAATGTTGTGGATGGCCACGGCCACGGCAATGGCCACACCCAGAGCCGGGTCGCTCAGGGCGGCGGTGAAGGTGGCCATGCCCTCGGGGAAGTTGTGGATGGCGATGGCCAGGGCGGCCAAGGTTCCTGTGCGCTTGAGTTTTCCGAAGTCGTGGGCCTCGTTTTTTGGCAGCTTGGACAGGCAGCTGTCCATTTCCTCGATGGTATGGAGTTCGTGGGGGTTTTCATAGTCGGGCACGAGCTTGTCGATGAGGGCGATGAGGACCATGCCCCCGAAGAAAGCTAGAGCCGTGGCCCAGGCGCCCAGGGATTCGCCCCATTGGGTCGTCAGGGCTTCGCGGGCCTTGGTCAGGATCTCGACAAAGGAGACGTAGATCATGACTCCGGCCGAAAAGCCCAGGGCCAGGGACAGGAAATTGGTGTTGGTCCGCCGGGTGAAGAAGGCCAGGGCTGAACCGATGCCGGTCGACAATCCGGCCAGGGCGGTCAGTCCGAAGGCCAGGAGTATGGTTTGAGTGTCCATGGCCGAGTCATTCTTGAACGGGGTTCGGTTGTCAAGAATGGGATGATCAACGGATCAGAACGAGAAAAAATAGTCCACCCAGCAGGGCGAAGGTCAGACAGGGGGCGACCAGCTGTCTCCAGGTCCGGGCTGCTTCAGCCCTGAAGAATTGACAGGTGAGGATGAAGCAGATGTGGATGGGCGAGATCATGACCCCGGTGAAACCCGCGAACGAGGCCAGAATGAGGAACGGAATGGTCTTGTCTTCTAAGCCGAGAGTATGGATGAGGCCAAGGAGCAGGGGAAAGGTCGAACCGACAAAGGCCACGTTGATGCCGGCGACCATGCCCACCAAAAAGGGCAGGAACACGGCCGAGGCGATCAGTGCGGCGTTCCCCCCGGCGGAACGGGCCATGGCCTCGACCACGCCGGCGGCGGACAGGACGTCCTTGAAGACGAAGATGGCGGCGATGACCAGAAGCATGGACCATAGGCTTTTCTTGGCTAGGACGGCTCCGAGAAAGGTTGGGCCCAGGCCGTTCTGGATCATGACGCAGATAACGGCCACGAACAAGGCGGCGATGACCCCGATCTCGAAGGCCAGGGTCGGGGCCAGAATCGGGATGAGCGATTCGAGGCCCACAGCCCCGATGATGGCCACTAGAAGGGGCAGTCCTTCGTAAAAGACTGCTCCCGGCCTCGGTCTAGGTCTGTTCGGGTCGGTCTTGGGGGTGGAGACGTCGAGCTTGCCAGGGCGCAGAAAGAAGAACCAGCCGATGCCAACCATGAACAACACGGCCGGCCAGGTTCTGGAGACAAAAGCCGAGATCGGGATGTCGGCCAGGGCCACGGTCAGGATGATGCCCGGATACAGGGGCCAGGCCAGTTCCCAGATATGCCGGAACCAATAGTTGATCAGGGCCTGTTGGGCGCTGGAGACGGCCATGCCTTCGGAGGCGGTTTTGATCATGGGAGCGGAGAAGATGGCCCCGCCAGGCATGGGCAGGAGCCCGATGAGGGCCGGGAAGAAGACCAGCCTGAGCCTGGGCCGGGTCAGGTAGCCGGACAGGGCAGCCATGAGCCGCCGGGACTGGCCGGACCGCTCCAGGGCGTCGGAGAGCATGAGAATGAGGCCGACAATGAGGGCCAGCAGGAGGAATTTCTCGTCGGTCAGGGCCAGGGCCGAAGCCTGAACAATTCCTCTGGGTCCGATTCCAAAGAGGAGGCCAAGGGTCATGGCTCCGCAGAGGATGGATAGGCCGAGGGAGAGCCTGAGCCGAACTCCGGCGAGCATGACGGCAAAGGCGGCCAGGACTTTGGCGAAGGGTGCGAAGGCGACGAGCATTGACGGATGCCTGTTCGTTATTGCGGTGACTGGGGTGGGCGGCTGAAATATTCAAGGACTGGCCGCGTTCCGTGGGACACGGAAATGGGGCCTGTAGCCGGGGAAGTCAAGACGGACTTCATTGCCAGCAAATCCTGGTGTATTTGGCGACAAGGATGTCCAGACTGTGGCAAGTTCCTGTCTTTCAAGTGTCCTTTCGGATTCGGCGTTTGACACCCGATTCCGGAAGCGGATACAGAAAAGGCAGGGTTGGGCTCGGCTAGTCGGCATGGTCCGAGATGAACTCGCGTTGTCTGATCTATTTTTTGCCACGAGGCGTTCAGTGTCGAATCGACTTCCTCAGATTTCCCTACGCATGACCATGGTGGTCGCCATCGCCTTGGTGGCCTTGGTGGCTGTGGCCCTGGTGGGTTTTGTATCCCAGCGCCAGGGCCGGGTGGCCGTCAACGACGTGGCCGGACAACTGGCATCGGAGATCGCGGCTCGAATCCACGATCATCTTGTCCATTTTCTGAAGGCGCCCGTTCTGGTCAATGCCGAGAACGCCCAGGCCCTGGTTTGTCCAGGGATGACGGATCCGGAGTCGATCGAGAGGCATTTTCAGAACCAGGTCAGGATGTTCAGCTCGGTCTCCAGTATCTCCTTCGGCAATGATCGAGGCGGCTTGGTCAACAGCGGCCGTGATCCAATCGACGGTTCCAAATATGTCATTGTCACTGAGGGGTTCGCGGCCGGAGCGTTTCGCAAGTTTGCCGCGCACGAGTCCGGAAAACGCGGGGATTTGCTGACGGAGCTCTCCCATTTCGACGCCCGGAACCGGTCCTGGTACGTGAAGGCCGTTGAGGCCGGTGGTCCTGTCTGGAGTGACATCTATGTGCTTTTCACCGGTCAAGACATGACCATTTCTTTGAGCAGGCCGCTCTTCAACGAGAACGGAGCCCTGTTGGGAGTGACGACGGCCGACATCTTCCTCTCCCAGATCGGAGCCTTTCTGGAAGGGCTCGAAATCGGTAAGTCAGGGCTGGCATTCGTTTTTGAGCGATCGGGTCTTTTGGTGGCGACGTCCGAGAGGGAGCGTCCCTTTATTTTGGCCGATGGGGCTGGGGAGCGGCTTGCGGCGACCAATAGCCAGAGTCCGTTCGTCCGGGAGGCGGTCCGGGTTCTTCTCGATCAAAACGACGGTGACCTTTATGGCGTCACGGATGCTCGGATGTTGTTCACGGCCGAAGGGGAGCGTTGTTTTTCGGTAATCAGGCAGGTCAGGGACCAGTACGGCATCGACTGGCTCATCGGGGTGGTCGTTCCTGAATCGGACTTCACGGCCGCCATCGAATCCGGCAATCGTTGGGCTTTTCTGATTATGGCCTCAGCCCTTGTCCTGGCCCTTGCAATCGGGCTAATCATCACCAGGAGGATCTCCGGACCTCTTCTTCTTCTGAACGCCTCGGCCAGGCTCCTTTCCCGGGGGGAAGAGCCTCCAGCCATGCCCGAGGACGGGCCGATCAGGGAGATCGCCGAATTGGGGCATTCCTTCAACCGGATGGCCGCCCGTTTGCGCACAACCATGGACGGGTTGAACCGGGAGGTCGCGGAGCGTCGCCAGGCTGAAGAGTTGATGCGGGAGAGCGAGGAACGCTATCGGAGCCTGTTCGAGAACAATCATGTAGTCATGCTCATCGTCGACCCTGAGACAGGGGATGTGGTCGAGGCCAACCCGGCGGCCGAAGAGTATTACGGATGGTCGAGAGAGACGCTGACGGCCAAAAAGATTTTTGAGATCAACACGGCCGAGCCGGAGACGATCCGGGCCAGGATG
The DNA here is from genome assembly GCA_009929795.1 of Deltaproteobacteria bacterium. Classification (NCBI taxonomy): domain Bacteria; kingdom Pseudomonadati; phylum Myxococcota; class Myxococcia; species Deltaproteobacteria bacterium. Next base: position 26,495 of record RZZR01000008.1, read on the forward strand.
GCCGAGGCGGCCCGGATGGGATCTCACAACCGATTCGAATTCCGCCATCGTCTGGCCGACGGGCAAATTCGGGACGTGGAGGTCTTCAGCGGACCCATTGTCAGAGAAGGTCGTCGGGCCCTCTACTCCATCATTCACGACATCTCGGTGAGGCGGCGGGCCGAGAGCGAGCGGGAGGAACTCCAGCAGCAGCTCCATCAATCCCAGAAATTGCAGGCTGTGGGAACATTGGCCGGCGGAGTGGCTCACGATTTCAATAATCTGCTTCAGGCCATCGGCGGGTTCACCCAGGTTTTGCTTCGGCGCAATAGTACCTCTCAGGGCGACCGGGTGATGCTGAAAACCATCGAACGGTCCGTGGACCGGGCGGCCCAACTCGTCCGCAGGCTTTTGCTCTTCAGCCGGAAGGCCGAGGCCCGGAGGGCTCCAATCGACCTGAACAGGGCCGTGCGGGATGCCTCCAAGATCCTGGAGCGAACCATTTCCCGCATGGTCCGGATCGAGTTCCGGCTGGCCGAGAACGCCTGGCCGATCCTGGCCGATCCTGTCCAGCTGGAGCAGGTTCTTCTGAACCTGGGCATCAACTCGGCCGACGCCATGCCCGGAGGGGGGATCATGACCATCGGCACGGAGAACGTCGTGTTCTACGGCGGGTCGTCGTCCGAGTCGGAGGCTGCGGGACTGCGCGGTTCCTATGTCCGATTGACCGTGGCCGACACCGGTGTGGGCATGGATCAGGAGACCATGGACCACATGTATGACCCATTTTTTACCACCAAGGCCTTGGATAAGGGCACCGGCCTTGGTCTGGCCTCGGTCTACGGCATCGTCAAGGGGCATGGCGGAGCCATCACCTGCCAGAGTGGGCCGGGCCGGGGGACGACCTTTGACATCTACCTTCCGGCAGAAAAGGACAAGGAGCCCGAGCCTCAGGACGTTGCCGACGATGTCCCCCAGGCCGGGGGAGGCCCGGAAACAGTGCTGGTGGTGGACGACGAGGAGGACATCCGGGAGGTCTCGACCATGGTTTTGGAAGAGCACGGGTACACGGTCCTGACCGCCGAGAGCGGTGAGCAGGCCCTGGAGGTCTTCGCCTCGAACCGGGAACGCATCGACCTGGTCATGCTCGACCTGGGCATGCCGGGCATGGGCGGGCACCGCTGTCTCCAGTCCCTGCTGGAGATGGATCCCGGAGTCAGGGTCCTCGTTGCCAGCGGCTACTCGGCCACGGGCCTCATACGAGATACCATGGAGGCCGGGGCCGCGGACTATATCACCAAGCCCTACCGCATAGAGGAACTGCTGAGCAAGATCCGTGAGATCCTGGGGGCCGGACCTAGTTGAGAAGCAGAAGCTGCATGGGCGCGGTCACCGAGCCGCCGGGTCCGGGCCAACCGGCCAGACGGGCCATCATCCACCAGAAAGCACGGCCCTTCTGGTTGCAGTTTAAGGCCCTGGAGTGGGCGCAAGAGCATGAGTCGCACAATTCGGAACCGGGATTGGCTGCACACCATTCGTTGGCCCAATTGCCACCGGAGTAATTGCACTCGTCGTTGGCCCCCAGATTCAAAAAATCCTGACCGTCCGGATTGTAGCGTTCGATGTCGGCGAAATCGAAGAGAACCTTGTTGTTGGCTCGGCAGTATGCGCGTATCTGTTCGTTCCGCTGATGCAGATTTCCGGAAGCACCGGAACCGTCGAGATGTCCGGTCATGTAAATGAACCGCATGGACGGAAATTCAGCTTCGAAGCTGCTCATGGTGTCCAGGTAGTTCTGAATATAGGCTTCGCTCCCTCCCGAAACTTGCCCGCACCATGACCACATCGAGAAGCCATACCGGCCGGTGGCGGCCACGCTTCGAGTTCTGTTTTTTCCTGATTCTCCTTCCCAATAGTCATCCGGTTGAATGTACGTTTCCGGTGGATTGCCGTCGTAAATTCGGAGGGCCGGCGGTGCTTCCTCGGGAGGCAGGCCTTCGCTCCCGCTTTCCCGGACGGCCACACTGTAGATGGGGTGGAGGGACTCCAGATTTTGGATGCCCGAGACGATCTGCGATCCGTGTGAGGTGTGGGCGTAGTGGAGGGTCAGTTCCTTGGCTTTTTCCAGCCAGTGGGGAGGAATCTTGGTGATGTCCGTACAGCGGTGATCGACGATGACGGCCCCGGCCCAGGCGGTCGAGGCAAGAGACAGCAGGGCCACTAAACACAGGGCCAGACAGGAACGGACTTTGTTCATGGTCGTATCTCCTCAATGGGTGTGTCAGTCGTTCAAGAGCAGAAAAATGGCCGCCATGGCCCGGTTCTGGTCGCAGATTTCGTCGGCCCCGATGTCCACGGCCTCGCAGGCCCTGGGTTTGCCGTCGAAGTCGAGAAAGGGCGACGGCAGATTCGGAATGTCCCGGGTTCCGGCATCGACCACGCCCGGAACACGGGAGGCCAGATGGAGGTTCCCGGCCAGGGCATCGACGAACCAGGTGGATTGAGCCGTGGTCACGTTGTGGGACAGGGTTCCGCTGCCGCCGTTTCTGGAGACGATGGGACGGTTGGTCAGGTTATTGGCGATGAGCGCGTTCGACGTGGCGGCAAAGCGGTACTCAATGGCCGCGAAATAGTCGTGGGCCAGGTACACGGAGTTGTTGTAGACTTGGGCCCCGGCGCAGGACTCGAGGCCGATGCCCACGTCGCCGGCGCAATGTCCGTCGTGGACGAGCATGTTGTTCCTGACCACGCCCCGCACATGGCCGCTGTCGCCCAGCCCCAGACCGATCCCCCGGTCGCAGTTGAAAATCAGGTTTCCTTCCACCAGGGTGTCCTCGGACCAGGACCAGAAGTGCACGGCGTGCTCGGCCAGGCTGCTCTGGGGGCTGATGATGTGCCGAAAGACGTTATTCCGCACGGTCCAGTTCCGGCAGCGGTGGCCGTCGATGCCGCCGATGTACCATTGGGGCCCGATGCCGGCCGTGTATTCGAGCAGACAGCCTTCCATGAGCCCGCCGTTGCTCCAGTTCCCCCCTGAATTTCCTGAGATCTTGACCAGTTGCTCGTAGCCGTCCTGGATGACGAGGTTCTTGAGAACCGTTCCGTCGCAGTCGCTCTCCCCCCGAATTTGGATGACGTGGTTTCCGGTTCGCCGCAGGGTCATGTCCCGGCAGGTAAAGTCGTCACCCGTGACCTTGAAGATGGATTCAGGAGACTGGCCCATGCCCTGGCCTTGGACGACGACGGCCTCCCGGTCCCCGGATCGTGAGCGGATGGTCACGCCCGGGGCCTCGATGCTGAGATAATAGTCGCCGGGCAAGGTGTAGGTTCCATCCTCGAGGAGGATGGTCGGATCGCCTCCGGCATTGGCGGCGATGATGGCCGCTCGGAGTTGGGCCGGGGACGAGACGATGACGTCGGCCCGGGCCGGGACGGCTAGGAGGAGAATGGCCGAGAGGACTGCGGCCAGAGAAAGCGATGAGCGGAGCATGACAACCCTCCGGAATGTCTTGGTGACCAGACTTCGGATACGCATTCCGCGTCGGGTCGTCCGTGAGATAGTACCGGTCAGGGTTCGGTGTCCAGACTTTCCAGGCTGCGGCCCATGGTCTCGATACGCAGCATCCATGTGGCCAAAGCCCCGAGCAGAGAGGTTCCGACCAGCCCCCAGAGCAGGATTTCGGTGCCGATGTCCTTCAGGAGAACCGGAAAGAGAAAGGCCGTGGCCACGGCCCCGATCTTGGCGGCGGAGGCGGCAAATCCCGCTCCGAGGCCCCGGATCCTGGTCGGAAAGACCTCTCCGGCGACGACATAGGTTGTGGCGTTTGGTCCCATGTTGGTCATGAAATTGAAGAGCATGAACCCGGCGAAGATCAGCGGTAGACGGGCCCCCTCGTTGACGCTGAAGGACAGTGTGGCCAGAAACAGGCCCAGGGCGCAGCCGACAAACCCGGCGATCTGGAGTTTCATCCGGCCGATGCGGTCCACAAGCAGGACGGCGCAGATCATTCCGATGATGAGGGGGATGTCGATGAAGGCCGCGCCCTTGGCGGCCAGCATGTCGTTGTGGATGATCGAGGCCAGATTCCGCCCGGTTTCGGCGGAGCCGATGGCCGCGGCCAGGATGGTCGGGGTGAAGATGCCGATGCCGTAGGTGCCGAGATCCTGGAGGAACCAGGGCAGGGAGGCCAGGAAAGCGGCCCGACGGTGCTGACGGGAAAACAGGGCCGCCAAGCCCGAGGTTCGAGGGCCGTTGTCGGCTTTGATTTTTGGAACGGCGGTCAGGACGACCCGGGTGGGGTATTGAGGACGGCGGGAAAGAATCCGCCGGATGGCCGTCACGGCTTCGTTTACCCGGCCTTGGTCCACGAGCCAATGGGGGCTCTGAGGGATGGTAAATCTGGCACCGGCTACAATAACGGCCGGAAGAACGGCCGTGGCGTACATCCACCTCCAGACATGGATGTCTGCGTCGGCCAGCAGGATGACGTAGCCTACGGCCGTTCCGGCCAGTGCCCCCAGGGCCTGAAAGGCAAAGGCGCTCAGAACCAGGCGGCCCCGATGGGATGTGGAAATGCTCTCGGAAATGATCATATGGGCCGTGGGATAATCGCAGCCAAGGGCAAGCCCCATGGCGAACAGGACGGCCAAGAGCCAGGACAGGTTCGGGGTGAGGCTGAGGAGCAGGAGGCAGACGGCGAAAAGGGCCATCTCGAGAATGAACAGGGGCTTGCGGCCGAAGCGGTCGGCCAGGGCGCCCAGGGCCGAGGCCCCGAACAGAATCCCGGCCAGGGGGGCGGCGCCCACGGATCCCTTTTCCAGTGATGAGAGTCCAAATTCGGCCACGATCAGCGGCAGGGCCACGCCGGTCATGAAGACCACATACCCTTCGAAGAATTTGCCGGCCGAGGCCAGGAGCCAGATGGTCCATTGGGTCCGGGTCAAAGGAGGCGGAGGCCCTTGGGTGCCGTCGGGCCAGATGGGCCCCTCGTCGATGTATTCCTGGACGGTCTGCGGTTCGCTCACACTGTCTCCGTGTCTTGGCCCGGGACTTCAAGTCTTCGGAGGCGGGCATATCGGAAAATCCAGTTGCGGACAACGTTTTTTCGTCGAGGAACAGTCACCAAGGTCGGCCATGCCCCTGGGCGGGAAATCGTTGTGAAGAACAAAACAGGTTGTCATGGTGGTAGATTTGGTCTTATGAAATCAATAGATGTTTCACTTATCCTCGTCGCATGTTCGGAGAGTATGAAAGGAGAAAAATCATGAACCGAATTATTGTCTTTCATGGGATCTTCTTCACCGCGATCTGGGCCCTTGTGGTAGTCTGCTGTGTCACCCTGTGTCCAACTGTGGCACTGAGCGTCGGGGACGCCCCTTCGCCAGTGGCGGAATCCTGGAAAACAGCGGGTGGACATCTCCTACTCTCCCATCGGCACAAGTTCACTCAAACCTGGATATCCGATCACTACAGCCGCTTACGCGGTGAGTATTGGAAGGGCGGCGAGAAGAACTACTACACTCCTGAAGAAGAACGGCAGTACGCTTCCTGGGATGGTGTTGTGAAAGACTCGGTTTCCGTACGTCTTGGTAGTTTTACAGTTCAAGGCCCCGGGCATATCGTGGTTTACCATTTGAAGGACTATCGAAACGTTGGCCCGGCGAAGGTTCGACTTGTCTATTTAAATTCAGGAAGACGCTTGAACACTCAAGTTCGCGAGGCGATCATTCAAAAGGACGGAAGCCGACTGGGCGTCGTTCCGGATGAACCTTTCCATCCACATGCTCCGAGAATTTCAGAAGGGGATTCTGTCAGTTTCGATGTCTGGGCTGATATGGTAGAGTATAACAATGTGATGAACACGGGTGAATTTTCCTTTTATGCTCCTCAGGAAACGGCATGTGAAGTGTGGTTTTTCCCGGAGGGACACGATCCATTCTCGACGTTATGTCGAGAAAAACTTGAAAAAATGTTAGCACAATATCTACGTATCAAAGACATGACCATGGAAAGCATCCGCCAATATCGGAAGAAGATTGAAGTCTTGAACAGACCAGACCTGTTGAATACTGGATATCTCAATGAGTACCAGGGTAATGTATTAGGGAACGATCCTCAGTGGACAGCTGAGGAGTCAAAAATTCTCGATAGTGGATGGTCAGGAGCTGAGTATCTGTACAACAAGGGTAAATGGATTGAGCAGCTAGAGAAGTCCATACGACTCCAGGAAAAGAACCTCGCCAAAATCGAAGCCGACATTGCAGCTGTCAGGGAAAAACTTCGCGATGCAGCCCCATGTAAAGAAGGAGGGAAGTAGCCATGAAGGTGCGCATACTCCTCATGATAGTCACTATTTTGTTGGCTGGCGTTTCAGTTCTGGCGAATCCAGTGTCGCCCTCACTGGAAGAGTACTGTGAAACGTTGCTTGGTCTGAAGAGAGGCGAACTGGAACGCCTTCGGGGCGGAGAGGTGGGTGTCGAGGGCTACGCCCAGTTAGGAATCAATGTCCCAGCCTATCTTTTGGCGGGCGATCCACTGGTGGATCAACTCGTTTCGACGGCAAGCCGAATTGAGGTTCTTAATGAGGAGATTTCCTCCTTGGAAAACGTCTTGAGTCGACTGAAGGAACTTTCCAAATACAAACCCTACGGGGGTCTCACTATTAATTGTATCGCTGACTCTCACGTCTATGCCTATAGCTATTCGGGATGGAACCAGGCCAATTTTGGCAGGTATGGGGCTTTGGGCGCCGGTTGGCATCCAACAGGCGGGGAGAAGAGGGCATACTTGAGATTTGACCTCTCGGGCGTCGATCCGGCTAAGGTCAGCCAAGCCACTCTTCGCCTCTACCATTATCATACCGGCGGTAGCGACGCCCTGACTCTTGGCGTCTATCGGGTAACAAGTCCCTGGACGGAAGGGATAGGGACTTACAGCTTGAAGCCTGCCGCACAGCCCGGTGAGATCGCTTGGGTGAACCAGCCCTCCTTTGACTCGAATCCCATGGTGCAGTTTCATCCAGGGATGGAGATAGGCAAATGGCTTCAGATAGACGTAACTCCACTTGTGGTGGAGTGGCTTTCGGGGACACCGAACTACGGTCTGATGATCAAGGCAATCGGCCCGCTTACTGGCACAACTTCGCACTCTGAATACGGATTTTCCTCACGGGAGGACGTGGAAGGGAGAGTTCCTGTCATGGTCCTAGCGTCTGTCTCAGACCTTCCCGGAGAGTTTGACCAGGCGTGGGCCTTGCTCTGTGCTCCGGACAAGGAGTTTGTCCGTTCATTGTATCACTGTGTCACGCACCGAGAACCCACCGTCCAGGAGGTTGAGGCCCAGGTCGGCTTGTTGCAAAGCGGGACACCGCGCAAAAACATGGTTCAGTATTTTTTTGCGAGTCCCGGGTATGTCAATCAGAATCACGACGGCGTTCGTTTTATTACCGATGCCTGCCAAGCCATTTACGGGAGGCAGCCGAGCGGTGCGGAACTGAATGCATGGCCGAGAACGGATCGCAGTGTCATCCTTGCGGAAATGTTCAACAGTGCGGAACACTTGTCTGCAACGGCAGATTGTGCGGCCCTGTGGCGTAAGGACATGGCATCGGACCATCCGCAGCCGTATTTCGACGACTTTTCTTCCGGTTTCGTGAATTGGGACATCTCAAAAGTCAAGCTCCAACGGATGGACCGTGCGTTGGTATGGCACAGCGGAAACCACATTCCGGTGAGATTTTTGCGTCCTGTGTGGATGGAGGAAATGGTTATCGAGTTTGATGGCTGGTGCGAAAAAAATGGTCTGAACGTCGTTTGGTTGAACAAAAACAACGTCGGCTACATGTCGTTGCTGGGAGGATGGTTCAATACGCGATCTTGTAGCGACGTCGGTTGTTTGGGTGAGCGTCGCGAGCTTGTTAATGGCGCCCATATTCAGCTTGGTCGCTGGCAGCATTACAAGATTGTCCGCAGCGGTGACTGGCTGGACGCCTATGTGGACGGCAAGAGAATACTTCACAGGCATGTTCCCGTTCGATTCGAAGGCAACGGATATCTACACTTCATGTCCTACGGGTCGTTGGTCGGCGTCGCCAACCTAAGGATATGCCGAGCGAATGCGAATGTAGGATCGGCATCAAATCCTATATCACGAAAGGCAAAGGGTTCTGAAGGTGCGTTGGCCCTGGGCCTTTATCCGATCCAGACCCCGTTTGCTGTCGCATCACTCCTCGGACAGGAGTGACGGGATTATGGTAAAACACCTATTCAAACGGCGTGGTGATGACGTCGACGCGTTATTCGCCGAGTAAGTTGCTTCGCAGAACAGTCTATTTGGTTGAAACGGTTGCCACCCCCCGACGGATTTGCCGTTGGGGTTTTTGTAGGGGGATTCGCTCAACAACAGTACGGATCCATTCAGGCCCAGAGGCTGACCAGAATGGTCTGGAGGGCGTTTTGGATTCCGGGCAGGTTCGGGTCATCTATCTTCTGTCCCTGTTCCCGGAGGTAGAAGACGTCGAAGGCTAGGTCGGCCCGGGTGGCGATACGAGCGAAGGCCACGTCCAGGTCCATGGCGTGGATGGCCTGGGACACGGCCGAGAGAAGGCCGGGAATGTCCGGGGCCTGGATTTCCAGGACGGTGTAAAAGTCCGAGAGATCATTGTCGAGACGGACCTTGATGTCTTGGAATCGTCCCATTTTCCTGCTGCCCCTGGTTGAAATGGGTTCAGGGAGTGCCTGGTCTTGGAACTCCATGAGGCTGACCAGGATACTCTCTACCCGACCGAATAACAGGTCCGGATAGAGGGCGTCCTGGGGTTCGGTGATCCAGAAGACGTCCACGACCAGACCGTTGTCCCATCCGGCCAGGTCGGCCGAGAGGACCGAAAGCCGGCATTCGGCCAGGGCGTGGGCCACCCGGGCAAAGAGGCCGGGAATGTCCTCGGCGACCAGCGTCAGTCGCCAGCATCGGCCTTCCGCTTCATGGATCCAACTGGCGACAAAGGGGGGATGGCCTACAGGCAGTTGCTCGAATTCCTGGACCAATAGAAGATGGTCCAGAATTTCTCCCGGGGTGAACGAAAGCAGAGAGCGGGCCGGGATGAGGAACAGATAGCGTTCCAGGTGATCCTTGGAAAAGACCGTGCGTCCCAGGGACCGCAGGGTGTCTCGGGCCGTTGCCAGGCGGTGCATGACGTGGTCCCCGGCCAGAAGGCCCTTGGCCAGGATCTTTCTGGTCTTGAGCCAGAGTTCGCTGATGAGCCCGGCGATCCACGGATTCCAGGCCCGGGGGCCGGTGGCCCTGGAGTCGGCCCAGGTCAGCAGGACCAGGAGATCGAGGCGTCGTGTGGACCCGACCCGGTGGGCCAGGGAGACGCAGACCTCCTCCTCGCTCAGGTCCCGACGGGTGGCGGTGTGGACGAGGAGCAGGTGCTCCCGGACGAGGAAGCCGACCTCGGCGATACGTTCAGGAACTAGGCCCAGACCGTCGAGGATGGCCGAAGCCAAGTCGGCTCCCTTGAAGGCGTGGTCGCCGTTTCCCTTGCCCAGGTCGTGGAGCAGGGCGGCCCAGCGCAGGGAGGGATCGGTCGATTCGACGGACAGTCCGGCTCCGGCGAAGGGTGCCCGAGCCTCGTCCAAGGTCAGCCAGTGAATGGTCTCGATGAGGTGGGGCCCCACGGGAAGCAGGTGGTACTCGTCGAACTGGACCATGTCCCGGATGGCCGAAAATTCAGGGATGACGGCCTCCAACAGGCCGGTTTCGAGCATTCTGGTCAGACCCAGCGCGGCCTGGGGAGAGCAAAGCAGGCGTTCCAGATCCGGCAGCAGATTTTTCCGCCAGGACCCACCGGGGGTCAGGACGGCGCAGAGATTCCGGATGGCCCGGCGGGTGTCCCAGTCCAAGGTGGCTCCGAAACAGAGGCTCCTGGAGATGAGATCCATGGCCTCGGCAGGATCGGCCGGAGGAAGCCTTGTGGTTGCCCGATCGTTTCCGGGTTCTTCCAGGGCCAGATCGCAGAAGAGCCGGATGTCGCTCATGGTCCGGTGGAGCCGGGCCAGGAATGACTCGACATCGGCCCCGAAGCCCATGGCCGTGGCCACGGCCGACTGTATCTCCAGGTGGAGGATGTCGTCTTTGCGGCCGGCCATTCGGTGGAGACGGCAGCGGACCCGGGACAAGAACCGGGCGTGGTCGACCAGAAGGGTTGACTCGTCCGGGTTCAAGAGGGTGGCTCCGTCATTCAGAAAGGTCAGCCAGGAAATGGTCTGGAGATCGCGAAGGCCTCCGGGGCCATTCTTGAGGTCCGGGGAAAGCAGGTTGTCGGAGAGCCCCTCGCGGCCCCGGCGTCGGGTCGAACGTTCGGCCAGCCAGCGGACGACGTCTTTGACTAGGGGGGCGAGAATCCGGCGGAAACGGCCGGAAAAGGCCTCGAAGTCCGGTTTGGATCCAGCCAGAAGGCGCATTTCCAAAAGGGAGCAGAGGACCTCGAAGTCCCGGGCGGCCAGGTCGAGGGTTTCGGCTTCGGTTCGGACACCGTGGCCCAGGTCGAAGCCGGCGTCCCAGAGGGGCAGGAAGATAGTCGAGGCCAGATCGTCGCGGGCCTGGTCGGACAATACCTTGGGAACCAGGAGCAGGAGATCGACGTCGGAGTGGGGGAAGAGCTCCCCCCGGCCGTAGCCACCCACGGCCAGGAGCAGGATTCCCGGATGGGTTTGGCCCTTCAGGGACCCGGTCAGGAAGGCATCCAGTTCGCGGCTCATGTCCGCAGGGGCGCGGTCGCTGTCCGGGTCCCGAAAGGCGGTGAGGGAGCGGGCGATGTGTCGGTGGTCCATGTCCACTCCCCGGTTTTTGAATGCTACAGGGCCGAGGATCCGTCCTCGCCGGTTCTGATGCGCACGGCGTTGTCCACAGTGGAAACGAAGATCTTGCCGTCACCGATCTTGCCGGTCTTGGCCGAGGCCACAACGGCCTCCACGGTCCGGTCCAGGAGGGCGTCCTCGATGACGACCTCGATCTTGATCTTGGAGACGAAATCGACCTGATACTCGGCTCCGCGGTAGACTTCCTTGTGCCCACGCTGGCGGCCGAAGCCCCGGACCTCGGTGACGGTCATGCCGTGGATGCCCAGGGTCATGACGGCTTCCTTGATCTCGTCCAGCTTGTAGGGACGGGTGATGATTTCCAGCTTTTTCATGATCTCTCCTTGTCGTCTCGAAGTCTTGTCATTGCCCCGGTCAGGGCTGATAGCCGGTTTCGCTGTGCTGACTGAGGTCCAGACCGGCCTCTTCCTGGTCTTCGCCGACCCGCAGGCCCATGACGGCCTTGATAACCACGAGAATGATCCAGGTCACGACAAAGGCGAATACGCAGGTGGCCACGACGGACACGAATTGGATCCAGAGCTGGCCGGAGTTGCCGTAGAACAGGCCGTCGGCCCCGGCCGGGTTCACGGCCGTGGTGGCGAAGAGCCCCGTGGCCAGGGCACCCCAGATGCCGCCTATCCCATGGATGCCGATGACGTCCAGACTGTCGTCATAGCCGAACTTCGGCTTGAGGGTCACGGCGGCGTAGCAGGCCATCCCGGCCACAAGGCCGATGATGACCGCGGGGCCAACGGAGACAAACCCAGCGGCCGGGGTGATGGCCACCAGCCCGGCCACGGCGCCGCTGGCCGCGCCCAGGGTGGTGGGCTTGCCGTGCAGCCACCATTCGCCCAGGGTCCAGGAGATCATGGCCGCGCTGGCCGCCATGTGGGTGGTGACGAAGGCACTGGCGGCCAGCGCGTCGGCGGCCAGGGCGCTGCCGGCGTTGAACCCGAACCAGCCGAACCAGAGGATGGCCGCTCCGGTGATGGTCATGGGCAGGTTGTGAGGGATGATGGACCGTTTTCCGTATCCCCGGCGACGACCGATGACCAGGACTGCGGCCAGGGCCGCGCTGGCCGAGCTCATGTGGACCACGGCCCCGCCTGCGAAGTCCAGGGCGCCCATGGCCCCCATCCAGCCGCCGCCCCAGACCCAATGACATAGGGGAGCGTAGACCAGGGTGGACCAGAGGATGATGAAGACGATGAATGAACTGAATTTCATCCGTTCGGCAAAGGCGCCGGTGATGAGGGCCGGAGTGATGATGGCGAACATGCATTGGAAGATCATGAAGGCCATGTGAGGCATGTTCGTGGCGATGCTTTCGTGGGGCTCCATGCCCACGCCGGCTAGGCCGAGAAACTCGAATCCCCCGATGAGCCCTCCGATGTCCGGGCCGAAGGACAGGCTGTAGCCCCAGAGCATCCAGACCAGCGAGATGACCCCGATGGCGAAGAAGCTCTGCATGATGGTTCCGAGGACGTTCTTGGAGCGAGCCATGCCGCCGTAGAACAGGGCCAGTCCGGGGGTCATGAACATGACCAGGGCGGACGAAACGAGAATGAAAATCGTGTCGGTTGGGTTCACTGGACACCTCCTTTAAGGATTTACCGAAAAGCAAAGGCGGTGCCGAAAAAAATAGTTGTTGAATTTCGATAAGTTATATCTAACTGGCCAGTTCTTGAGGCCAGAGGTGGATCGAAAGAGAGCGGAATCGGGGAATAATTGTTTGTTTTTGTCAAAAACAGTCAATAATCGCTAAGTGAAATTTTCGATTTTGACAAAAGTGATGATCAACAGCAGGACGTGGATCGGGTCCAAGGCAGCCATTGACGGATGATCAGGGCCGCGCAGCCCGTGCCAGGGGTGACGGTCACGGCCCGGGTCGGGCAATTCAAAGCGCAGGCCCCGCATTCCATGCAGGCGTTGCGGTCGAGGATTTCGGCCTTGGCCTCGGCCTTCCGGAAGACCCCTCTCGGGCAGACTTGGGTGCACAGGCCGCAGCCAACACAGAGAGAGGGATCGAAGTCCAGGGTGACGACATTGTCCAGATGGCGAAAGGTGTTCATTGCATGCTCCAGCCGATCAGACCCCAGGCCGCGAGGGCCAGGGCAATAAGTCCTCCGGCTCCGATGAAGGGTATTGCCCGGCGCATTTCCCGCTCCACACCGGAAGGGGAGGTGAAGGTGGTGGACCCGGTGAAGCTGAGGGCCTGCCAGGACCCCAGGGCCGTGGCCCACAGCCCGAGGCCAAGTCGATACTGGATAGGAAGTCCGGGAATCGGACTCTGGAGGACGATCCAGACCAGGGCGGACAGAAGGGCCCCGTTCACGGAGAAATGGCGAAGGGGCATGAAAGGCAGGAGTAGGGGGACGAGCACGGTCCCGCCCACGATTCCGGCAAGACTAGCGGTCAGAACAGGATTCAACCGAGACCACCAGAGCCCGAAGGGACCGGGGAGAATGGCGGCCAGAAGGAGCAGGGCCAGGAGCAGAAGGGCCAGGAATTTCCAGAGGAGAACCAGTTCCACCGGAATGAGCACGGCCCGTTCGCGAAGGCCGAAACTGGTCGCGCGCATGGCGGGAAAGGCCCGCATCCCGCCGTCCAGAAAGGACGGGAGGTCCTCGGCCCGGACCGGTCCGAACACGGCATCGAATCCCGTGGCCCGTCTGATGTCGGCGGCCCGGACCCCGTTGGCCGAGAGTTGGGGAAGGATGAGCATGCGGTTGGATACAACCCGATCCAGGCTCGAGGAGCGAATGATCTCGGAGACGGTCCCGGAACTGAACAGGCCCTTGCCTCCGGCGCACCAGACGTTGATGCCCCTGGTATCGGTGACGAGAATCCATGCGTTCCGCCCTTGGAGGGAGAAACGGAGGGTATCGAAGGAGAGCTTGTAATTGGCCGTCACCAGGACCGGGGATTCGGGGTGGGGATTGCCGACGGCGTAGAGACCGGGGGGCACTGCGTAGAGATCACGTGACAGTCCGAGGCGGACCCGACAGGTGCCCACACGGTCGGTCCACGTCGGCCGGGTACGGACCACGGGCACCCGTCCGGCCGGGGTGTCGACAAAGGAGGCCACAAAGGGCTCGATTCGGTATCCGGGCCTCTCGTCGGCTCCCGCCCGGGGGGCCGGTTTTGGGCCTCAGCAGGGCTGTCGGGCCGAAGCATCGCAGCTTTGTCCCACGGTCAAGGGTTGAAGAGTCATGATTCGTTCCTTGGTTTGATGCTTCCGTGCCGCAACGGCCGAAACGGCGTCCCGGGGTTTCGGCTATGATCCGGAAGGAAGACGGTGGGAGCCATGGGCGGTCTCGTCCAATATCTGGGCGGCCATTTCCGCTGTCCGGCCGGTGAAGACCAGGCATTTTTCTCCCAACTTGTTGGCGCGGAAAAAGGCCTGCCCCTCTACAGTTCCAAGGTCGCAGCCAAGCAAGACCCGGCAGTCCCGGGATCCGAACTCGGACTCGAATGCCCTGACCAACCCTTGGGTCGCTGCGTACATTGAGTTCACGTCCCGTGCATGCCCAGTCCGTCCCAGGGACAGACCCAGACCCATGATTCCTCCGGTCAGGGCTCCGCACGGCCCGCAGGTCCGGCTCAGCCCCGAACAGAAACCCGTGGCCACCTTGGGGATCAGGTCGGACTTGATGTTCAGGGACTCGGCAAGGGCCAGGAGGACACTTTCGGCGCAATACAGGCCGGAGGTGAACAATTCTTCCGCCCTCCGGCGTATATCATGTGGGGGAGCAGGTGTCATATCATATCTCCTCGTGTCGTTTGTTGCCGCAGCCATGCAAACAGTGTTCATGAAATGTCTTCCAGCAAGGTTTCGAGCAGGGCCTTCAGGCGTTTCAGCCTGTTTTTGTCGACGCAATAGCAGATCCTGGGCCCTTCGATTTCTCCACGGATGAGCCCTGCCGTGCGCAACTGCTTGAGATGCTGGCTGGTCGTGGACTGGGCCAGGGGGATGACCTCGACGATCCTCCCGCAGACACAGGAATCCGTTTCCAGAAGGTGTTCGAGGATGGCCACCCGGGCGGGGTGGGCCAGGGCCTTGGTCAGGGCGGCCAGTTCGGTCTGTTCGGGAGGTGTCAGCTTCATCGTTGATCGTCGAAATACGATGAATAGCGAAAGGACGTCAAGGCCGAAGTATGGGTTTTGAAAAGGGCGGGATGGAACGGGCCGTGATCGGCCTAGGGCTGGCGGGCCCAGAAGTCGTGAGCGATGGCCCTGAAGCTCTCGGAATCCCGAAGGCGGGCCAGGGTGTCCCAGATTTTGAATGCCAGATCCGGATGGTTTTCGACCAGGAAAAAGGACAGCATGAGGTAGTAGGGCTTTTCGGAGATTGGGATCGGGGCCTTTTTCAGGCTGTTTCGGAATCTCGAGTCCGAGGTTAGGACGTGGTCGG